>JAFOXT010000050.1 GCA_017425745.1 Clostridia bacterium
CGAAACGGAAATCAGCAAAGATGTCATAATACTCTCTGTACTCCGTTTCGGGCAGATGCTTTATGAGAAAGGCGTATCTTTCTTCCTCTTTCATAAAGTGCCATTTTTCATTTCTGACCGCAAGATATATTTCATTTACTCTTTCTTCGGGCAGGTTAATAAATACTGCGGCAAGTTCATCTGCTTCGTAATCGTTTTCCTTGTTCTGCATATACAGAATACGGTTAATGTCATTGTGCTTTGCTTTGAGCTTGCTTGCGGCTTTTCGTCTTGAACGGATTCTTTTAAGACAAGTTTCGTAGTCAGCTATTACTCTGCTTACATAGTCAAGTATCTTCGGGTCAAGCTTTTTCTCCCAGCCGGGCTTTGCAAAGGTAAAAAGCTCACTTGCATCAGCCTGATGACAGTCTGCCCTTGGTGTATGCTTTTTCAGTTCTCTTGCAAAATACGGAAGCTTTTCAAGGTTAGAGCTTACCTCATCCCAGTTCTGACCGTCAAAGAATTTTTTGAAGCGTTCATCAAAGGTAGGCTCATACCAACGGCGCTTGCCCTCTGCTTTTTCAATAAGAGCCTTGTATTTAAGGAAGGATGTTCTTTCGGCTTTGTTGGTTTCAAGATATTCTGTTAAATCGGGCTTTATACCGCTTTTGGCAGAGTCAATTTCAAGACCGGTAAGTATTTCAAGTACCTCTGTTTCCTTGCGATACTGCTCCTTCTTTTCATCGTCGGTGTTTTCGTCATAAGCAATTATGCTACGGTCAAGTGCCGCATTTGAAATCTGACCGACACGGGATGAGAATGTATTTCGTATTGTTTCAAAGCGTTTGTACCAATCACTTGCATCGGCAATGATTGGCTCTGCGGATGGTATGCTTAATAAAGGCAGATTGCCACCGAGAGATAAAACGGATTCGCTGTAATTACTCATAATACAGCTTGTTAATCTCGGCTCGGCTACTGTCTTAATCATATCACCGTCAAAATCAGCACCTCCAAGTCTTTCGGCAAGGAGTGAAACAGAATTTACCATAATTACATCCGTAAGACCTGAAAGGTACTTTTCTCTGTAAGTGCCGATATTCTTTAACGGCTTAACAAGAGCTTCTTCGTTTCTTGCGATATGGGGATTACGAAGAAGTGCATAGACATCCTGTTTTGAATATACAGCGCCGGGAGCATAAAACTCATTCGTATCAAGAAATTCATTTTTAATAGCAGATAATATATCAGGTCTTCCACCGTTATCTCTGATAAGCTCATAGAATAATTCCATAATATCAGCCGCAAAGAAACGGTTATCACCGTCAACAAGTAAGCGACCTATGGAGTAATCTTTAAGTAAGCTCTCTGCTGCATCGTTAAGCTGACGGACAAAATACGGCTCATTAATAAACTTGGGATTTTTTCTCAACAGCTCTGCAAGATGATAGCTTCTGCTTTTTCTGCCAAATGTCCATTCATCAGCCTTATCGGTAAAATACCTTATACGGGCTTCTTTGTCACGGCGAAGCTCATAATACCTCAGCTCCGTCGGTTTTGTCAGCCACATTCTTTCATCCTCAGCGGGAGAATGCTCCCACCCCAAAGGCAAATCATCTGGTCTGAATTCAGACGAAAGCATTTTGACAGTATTAAGAAACTGATAGTTAAGCTCGGTTGTATCTTCGGATTCTGTCTTACTGACATTTGTGATGTATATGGTGTGCTCATAAGCGCGGCAGAGCTGTACATATGTCTGCCATGAAACATTATACTGCTTAAGCCATTTGTACCCCTTGAACTGACTTTCGGTAAGTATCATACAAAGGGTGTTTACATTGTGTTTTCTTCCCCATATATCA
>JAFOXT010000382.1 GCA_017425745.1 Clostridia bacterium
CCTCTTCAATTGTTTCAGAAAGGATTTTAAGGTACATATCATAGCCGACCGCTTCCATATGACCGTGCTGCTGTGCACCGAGAATGTTACCTGCACCGCGGATTTCAAGGTCACGCATTGCAATACGGAAGCCTGAGCCGAATTCGGTAAACTCTCTGATTGCAGAAAGTCTGCGCTGTGCAATTTCGCTGACCTCTTTGCGGTTGTTATAGGTGAAATATGCAAAGGCTCGTCTTGATGAACGGCCTACACGTCCTCGAATCTGATGAAGCTGAGCAAGACCCAGACGGTCCGCATCTTCAATTATAAGTGTGTTTGCGTTGGGTACGTCAACGCCCGTTTCAATAATGGTTGTGCAGACAAGAATATCAATTTCACCCTCAAGAAGCTGTCGCCATACTTCACTCAATTGCTCTTCCGTCATTTTGCCGTGACCGAGACCGATTCGTGCATCGGGAAGGTATTCCTTGATTTTCATAGCGGTTTTTTCAATAGTGTCCACTCTGTTGTGGAGATAGTAAACCTGACCGCCACGACGAAGCTCTCTTTCCATAGCTTCTGCAAGAACACCCATATCCTGAGCTACAACATAGGTCTGCACAGGGTGTCTGCCAACGGGCGGAATTTCAAGTGAGGACATATCACGAATACCCGTCATAGCCATATTAAGGGTACGAGGAATGGGAGTTGCAGAAAGAGTAAGCACATCAACAAGAGGGAATTTTTCCTTAAGCTTTTCTTTCTGTGCAACACCGAAGCGCTGCTCTTCGTCAACGATAAGAAGTCCCAAATCCTTGAATTCAACGCTCTTTGCAATAATTGAATGAGTACCGACAATAATATCAATACTGCCTCGCTTGAGAGCTTTTTTTATTTCTGTGCGCTCTTTCTGAGTACGGAAGCGTGAGAGCATTTCAATCTCTACCGGGAAACCGTCAAAGCGCTTTTTAATTGTCTGATAATGCTGAAAAGCAAGAATTGTTGTGGGTACAAGAATTGCACACTGCTTTCCGTCTGCAATACATTTGAATGCCGCACGGAGAGCCACCTCAGTTTTGCCGAAGCCTACGTCACCGCAGAGAAGTCTGTCCATAGGACTGCTTCTTTCCATATCGGATTTGATTTCGTTAATTGCAATTAACTGGTCGTCGGTTTCTTCAAACTCAAAACGGCGCTCAAAGTCATTTTGCATATCCATATCAGGTGAAAAAGCAAAGCCCTTTGAGTTCATTCGTGCCGAATATATTTTTGTAAGCTGTGCCGCCATATCCTTAACGGCAGTGCGCACCTTTTTCTGTGTGTTTTTCCACTCATCTGAGCCGAGTCTGCTGAGCTTTATTGTTTTATCCGTATCGCCGGGAGAAACATACTTTGCAAGTAAGTCAAGCTGAGTTACGGGAAGGTAAAGCACATCTGAGCCACGGAAGTTGATTTTGATGTAGTCCTTGATTTTTCCGGCAACATTCATTGTCTTTATGCCGTCAAAGACACCTATTCCGTGAACTGCGTGAACAACATAGTCGCCCCTTGTAATCTCTTCAAGAGATGTAAGTCCTCTGCCGGTTTTGAATTTTCGCTGAACCTTCTTCTGAGCTTTCGCAACTGCTCTGCCGTAGGTGAAAAGCATAAACTTTTCTGAGGCATACTCAATTCCGCCTGAAACACTGCCCGCAATTACCGACACAGTTTTTTCAGGAAACTCTGCAGGCACAACAGGGAAAAACCTTGCTTTCATTCCCTCGGTTTCAAGGTCAAAAGCGAGCTCCTTTGCACTTTTTTCGGTGCCTGCCATAACCACAACGGTGTAACCAAGTCTTTGTGCAGGCTCAAGGTCTTCTATAAGATAAGACAGTGTACCGTCCCAACGGGAGGTCTGCTGTGCAGTAACACTTACGAGATTTTTTACAGGTACATCAAAGCTGCCCCTTGCAAGATTGTCCACAAAAACGGTTCTGCCACTGCTGTATTCAGAAAGCACCTCATTCCAGCTGAGCGCATAAGTATCAAGCCCCTTTGTGAGAAGACCGTCCTCAAAAGCGGCGCGCACATCTTCAAGAAGAAGCTGTGAAGCCGCAGTGAATCTCTGCTTGACGTTACCGCTTTCTGTTACAAAAAGAAGCTTACCCGACATATATTCAAAAATTGAAGCCACGCCCTCATAAGCAAGAGAGAGATAACGGTCAGGTGACGCAATATGCATAAA
>JAFOXT010000051.1 GCA_017425745.1 Clostridia bacterium
AAGTCGTCACGAGTCTTAAGACCCCATTCAGCTGAAATCTTAACAGCAGTCTTCTGCTTGTCAGTATTTACCATTTCAGCCTTAACAAGATGCTTAACTTCTTCGTTTACATCTTCTGTCTCAAGAATGTCAGGAGTTTCAATCCATTCAGTCTTGCCGGCTTCTCTGAGCCATACTACCTTTTCTTCAAGAGCGTCACCGTTCTTAACTGTGTATGTGTACTTATATTCAGTAACCTTAATTGCGTTACCGTTTTCGTCTGTATCGCCAACCTTCTGTTCAACCTGCTTCTGAACCATGTCAGCTTCAACAGTCTTGCCGTCGATTGTTGTAAGACCCTTTTCAGCTGCATAAAGAGTTTCAACTACTTCACCGTCTTCATTCTTTACTACATACTGATACTTGGAGTTAGCCTTAACAACTTCCTTCCATGATTTAGCTTCGCCGATTGTTTCAGCAAGCTGAGGAACATTTGCCTTGAAGTTCTGCGGTGTAAGGTCATAGCCTGAGCCTGCAAGAATATCAAGAACGATACCTACGATCTGACCTGAGCTTTCGCCGCCGAGGAGACCGATAAGCATATCCATAATGCTGTTGAGACCCTTATCGTCATAGAGATATGTTTCGAATACAGCGTCTACAATAGCCTGGAGAGTAATTGTGTCGTCATTTGTAAGACCGAAGAGCTTGTTGAATGCGCCTTCGCCTTCCTTAGTAAGAGGATCCTTAATAAGTGAAAGGTTAAGAATCTTACCTACGAGTGCATCGAGGTTATCGATTGTTGCTGAAGTCTTAACACGTGAGATTTCAGTAACCTTTGATTCGCCTTCTGCAAGGTTCTTGTTGTGGTCAAGAACTTCTTCGTGTGATTCAAAGCCTGCATCTTCGTAGAATTCGAAGTGGTTTTCAGCTTCGATTTCCTTGAGCTCAATTGCAACGATTTCCTTAACGTCGTAGCCTGTGAAGAGAGCAACGATAAGGGCAACAAGCTCGTTGGGATTATTAAATACGTTAGTGATGATTTCATCAAGAAGCTCAGCGTCAGTTGTGTTTTCGTCTGTGATGTCATAGCCGAGAAGTGAGCCGATAACTTCCTTGAGTGTCTGGTTCTCGAAGATGAAGTCGAGAAGGAACATAAGAACTTCAGCCTTGCTTACAAGAACAGAGCCTGTTTCTGATACGTATACGAAGTCTGCGTATTCGTCTTTCTTAAGTTCGCTGTTTCTGATTTCATCTTTGTGTTCCTTAATGGGATCACCGAGAGCAGCAATTGCCTTGAGGAACTGCTTGAGAGTACCTGCACGGCAGTCTCTAGCCTGGCTGCGCATTTCAGCAATCTGTTCTGCAGTTGCGCCGCCGTTCTTTTCAAGTTCAGCTGCCTTAGCCATAAGCTGCTTAGCCATATGCTCATTTTCCTTGTTGAGGAAGAGAGCAAGACCGTACTTACCGCCGTAAGGATCATCTTCACCTACAATGCTTGAAAGGTCAAATTCAAGGTTTGTGATAAGTGAAAGAATTGAGTATGTGAGGTTAATATCCTCGTTGATGTTTGTTACAAGTTCACCTGTATCGGGATCAATGTACATGAAGCCGTTAAGTGAGTTCTGGAATGTTTCCCATGAACCTGTAGCAAGCATATCAATAATACCAGCACCGATAGCATTGATATCAAGGTCAATGATCTTATTGAGTCTGTTTGTAAGAGTTGTAATGGGTACAAGAATACCGCTTACAATTGATGTAAGACCGTCTGCATAGAGGAAATATGCAAGGGTCGGGAATGCGTTAGCAAGAGTTTGAACGGGATAGTTTGCGAGAATTTCTACAAAGTAGAATACATAGTTAATAACAGCCTTAACTGAGTTACCAACACCGTCGATGTTGATTGAACCGTCAGTGTTATAAACCATTGCCATGTACTCATCTCTTGTCATAAGGTGCTCAATTGTCTTACCTGTGTGGTCCTTAGTTGTAAGGGCTTCACGCTGCTCCTTGCTGAGCTGAGCGATAATTGAGTCAAGACCGAATGCACGGAGAAGAGGAAGGAGGTAGTCGTCGTAACCGAAGCCGCCTTCGATATTAAGTGTTTCAAAGAGTCTGAGAGCGTCGCCTGCAAAGAGAGTTGAGAAGATGTTTGCGAAGGGTTCAAGAACGCTCCAGATTGTGTTGATGAATGCAACCTTCTTAGCTGTGAATTCATCTCTGAGTGAGCCGTCAGGCTTTACAAGGTTGGGATTATCAATACCCCATACCCACTCTGCAACTGTATCGTATACAGGTGTGAGAGCAAATACAACGGGCTTGCCTTCGCCGTTTACAGTACCGTCAGTCCATGCGGGAAGATACTGATAAGCTGAAGTATATTCTCTTTCAACGCCTTCTGCGTCAACATATGTGTAAAGGTACTTGCCGTCCTGCATCTTCTGCTTGTAACCTGATGAACGAAGAGCTGTTTCGTAAACGATTTCGTCTGTTTCGTTACCATCTTCGTCAACAGCCTTCTTAGGCTCTGTTGCGGGAGTAAGCTTCTTTGTTACTGCAAGAAGACCTTCGCCTACAACAAGCTCTGACTTGCCTGATTCTGTAAGCCATACAACTTCTGTTGTAGC
>JAFOXT010000383.1 GCA_017425745.1 Clostridia bacterium
CTTCTTTTCGCCGTCCATTGTGTACTTGAGTACATCCATCTTCCATGTGTAAGTTGTTGTCTTGTGTTCAGCTGTTTCCCATTTGCTGTCTTCACCGTATGAAAGCTTAACTGTGTTGTCGTTACCGTCAACTACGATGTTAGCATTTTCATTAAGAGTTGCTGAGTAGTAAACTGTGAACTGTGTACCCTTAGCAAGACCTGCGATGAATTCATTCTTGAATGCAACGTCAAATGTGTGACCGTCAGCAGGTGAAACTGTAACTGTGTAGTTAGCAGCATCTACTGTTGTGCCGTCAGCAAGCTTTACAACAACGTCATTGTTGAATGTAAGACCAGCTTCCATTGTATCGTGCATTACATAGTTTGTTGCACCAACGCCAACTGTGATTGTTGACTTGTAGTTAACAACCTGGTCGATATCAGCATCGTTAACCTTGCCCCAACCTTCGTCTGCGTTATTCATTTCGCTGTCTTCCTGAACGAACTTGTCGATGTCAGGCTTTTCGTTCTTTTCGTGTGCGTTGAATGTGTTGTCAACATTTGTAAGAGCACAGATTGTACCGAGTGATGTGTCGATTGCATAGTAACCGAGAGGAACATCAGTGAATGTTACATCACCGTCGTTAGCAGCAGTTTTTGTTGCTGTTGCAGCGATGCCCTTTCCCTTTGCATAAGCAACAGCTGCCTTAGCAAGTTCTGCTTTTCTTGCATCTGATTCATCGCCGTTCCATTCGATTGTGCCTGTTTCAGCATTTGTCTTAAGGTAAGCTGCGCCATCAACTGCAAGGAAATCTTCCCATTCCTCAACTACAGTGTAACGACCCTGAGTTGTGCTGCCTTCAACGGGAGCAAAGTCAAGAATCTTGTAGATGTTGTACTTTGCGCCTGAAAGTGCGTTGTCGATTGTGATTGTGCCTGTACCGGCTGCGAATGCGATTGTTCCCATTGAGAGAACGAGGGTAAGTGCTAATAAAACTGCAAATAATTTCTTCATTTTAATACATCCTTTCTTTTTTGAAATTTGCAATTTTTTTTGATTTTTTGCATTCTCCGTCTTCTTGTGTCGGGAGATTATGTCGACCTCCTTTCACGTTTTCGACGAATCGTGCTATACAATATCGGGAATGCCATTAAGGCAACACCGATAATTGTCAAAGGTAAGGTGCCTGTGCCGCCTGTTTCGGGAAGCACAAAGCCGTAGCTGTAGTTTTCCACAGCAATAAGTGTTGTAACGGTCTGGATTATACCGTCGGGGTCGGGATTATAGAAATAGAAATATACGGGCTTCTGAAGAATATTATATCCGATAGGCGGAACATATTCAACCAAGGCATAAGGGCCTCCGACAGTAAGGTACTGAGTTTTAATTTCAACCGTACCGTCTGCACCTGTTGTATATGAGCCGATATAACCGAGGGTTTTATTGTTATCTGTAACGATATATCTGTCAACCGAATCGGGCGGTGTTGCTTTCGGGTCGCCCATAGGACCGTAAAGAAGGAAGGTAACGTCGGGTAATCTTACGTCTGTTGTACCGTCCTGCTTTAAAAGAGTAATTTCGTGCATTGAAGCTGACGCGTCACCGCTGTGATCCTGCACCTGGAAGGTAGCATCAATAATATCGGTTACCTCAGCGCTTGCGTTGATGCTTACACTGTTGCTTATTGAAACAAGACCGCTTTCAGTAATAAGGGTTGAATAGTCAATTTTTATATGAAGCTCATCAGGTACAACAAAAGTCAGCTTATTGGAATTCTGATCGTAGGTAACAGAGCAATCATACTCATCAGTACTGTCAAAATCAACCCACTCGCCGTTTTCATCTTCATAGTACAGCTTTATTGACTCCCAATAAACTGAAAGGTTAGGTGTCATTGTATCTTCAATTACAAGCTCATCTATACCCTTAAGGATATCAAGAGAATAGCGGTTGATATGAATATCAAAATCCAGTCTGTTATCCTTCTGAACTGCATTTTTATCAATAAGACCCGTTTCAAACTCTACTCTGTCTGTTGCAGGGCCTGAAGAGCCGTCCGTATCCCATTTGATTTCCGCAGTATTATCAAGCTCGTACTCGTTATGCTCGGTTGAGTAAAGGTATTCGTCTTTAAGCCTGAGCTTGTAGGTGAAAACGTGCATACCGCCTGCACCTATCTGATTACAGTACTTCTGATAATCAGTAAAAGGTTTTATCCAGCTGATTGTTTTCGATGGCAAATCAGGGTTGGTCTGACTTAATTTGAACTCATTTGCCTGTATATTCATTGTGTTACCTGAAACCTTACCGTCATAAACATATTTGTTATACCAGACTGAATTGTTCCATGGGTCGTAACAAGTAACCATAAGTGAGCCTTCCACATATTCAAGCTTTTCATCAAAGGTATCGTTGAAGGTTATAGGATAAGCTGATACAAGATAACCCTGATTACCGCCCGAACCGGGAATAGTATTATAAAATACAACCTCGTAATCAATATAACCGTTTTCTTCTACGAATGATTTCTTTGTAATCTTAGGTGAATATTTGTAGGACGTTGAATCGGTAGTTGAAATTACATCTGTATAGTTGAAATATACTTCGTTGGCAAGCGTTTCTTCTTCAAGCAACACATCACCTACAGTTTTATTTCCGCTGAGCTCACCTGTCCATTCTATGCCTGTTTTTGCATCAAAGGGAATTTTATATGTAATTGTAAGAACTGAATCCTCACTGAGTATCCACTTTGATGACTCATTGGTTTTTTCAGATGTGTTGAAATAAACCTTAAAGCTATGATGCATATTATCTGTTGGCGCTTCAAGAATATAAGTGTTCTCTGTAGGACCGCCTGCCACATAAGGTGTAAAGGTAACTGTTTTTCCGCTTTTTGTTTCAGCGGTAATTACAAAATCCTCAGGCATATTTTCAACATAGAGATAGCCTTCATTGTTTCCGTCATAGCCCCAGAAAGCAGATAAATCTGAGAAATAGAAATTACCCCAGTCTTTAATTACTCCCGGAACATCGGCTTCAATAGTGAAGTATACATATTCGCCATCGTCACCTTTAGCGCTTTTGTTAACTCTTGGAATAAATCCTACAACATCAGCTTCACCGCCTGCAGTTTCGTACTTACCGTTAATAGTAGCAGAAACGCTGTTATTGTATTGCTGCTGTTCGCCCTCATCCGGAATATCGTAGGTTGTATAATAGAAAATATCAAACATATATCCGTCGGGAAGAGGGAAGCTCATTGAATTGCCGTTAATAGTTACTTGATCCCAGCTTAAATGTTGGTCTGCAAGTCGGTTACCCCATTCATCGTAATGCTTGATGAGAATAGGCTGATCCGTATAGTACTGAAGTCCTTCACCAAGGGTATCGATAACTACTGTTCCCTGAAGATTGCTGTTATTCTTCTTGATTGCAACCTCCCATTCAATAACGGGAATTTCGTTGCCTTCTGCATCCTTAACAACAGTCTGCTTACCGTCCTTGGTCATCTTTTCGGTTTCAACCCTAAGCCAGTCATCCTTCCAAAGATGAATTGTTTCACCGTTTGAGTCTTTGGCTGTCAGGTCAAGACCGTTCCACATATCAACGGTATCATTAGAAAGCAAATGATCGTATATCTGTGTTTTATATGTTATAAGGAAACCGTCACCTGCAGCGAAATCAGGAAAATCAGAAAGTCTGAAACCACCTTCAGCCCCCTCTTTAGGGTGATCGCTTATTGTTGGCTGCGGGTCAAGAACATTTCCCTCAAGGTCTGTTACAACAATTGTATCTCTGAGCGTATAGTGGTTTTCCCATATCTGGTCGTCCAGCACAAAATCTTTTACAAGACCGTGAGTTGCTTCAACCATAATGGTATACTCAACTGTATGATTATCGCTGTCATATTCACCATGGGTTTTGGTTGCATTTATTCCTGCACCGCCGTCGATGCTATATTCTACTTTTACTTCGTTACCGTAATCTACTACCAATCCGTCGCCGGCCTCATTTGAACCTATTTGCGCATTAAAGTTAATTGTGAACTCTACGTTAGAGTATTTTGCACCAAAGCATAATCCGCTTTCATCGTCGTCAAATATAACAACAAGTTGTCCATCTTCATAAAGAAAATATCTGCCGACATTTTCAACGGTTCCGTTTTCTGTTTTTGCAGTAATCGGATGCCACTCCGTAAAGGGTTCAAATTCAATGTTATCAGGAATCTGATAATGGAGATGGTGGTCTTCGTCGTGCTTGAACTGTATCCATTTATCACCCGTATTTACCTCAGCAAATGTCATTGAAATAACATAAGTCTGTCCGATATATACTTTTGAATCCGGGCCAAGTATGGTACCGTCCTCGGTTCTGAGATGTACATCTTTAACTACCTTTGTAAGATCGTTAATCTCTTCGATTGTGGCTGTTGGTGTGTTGAAAAGAATAAGCTGTTCATATTTGCTTTCAGCTGTTTCTTCAATCTCAGGAGGAAGCTCTTCTTTTTCTTTGTCAACTTCCTTATCCTCAGCAAAGCTGAGCTCACCTGTAAGGCCGTAGCCCATAACATCGTCGGATTTTTCAATGCTTTTTGTTTCAACTCTGTTATTGCTGTCACCCATTACAACAACAAAGCTTTCATCGCTTACCGATGTGATAACAGCTGTACTGTCGGCTTTTTCGTCACCGTCAGTATCAAGGAAGACTACGTCGCCTCTTTCGGGAGTATATTCGTCTTTGGCTTCATAAACGCCTCTTTGCTGCCATGCAAGCCTCATTGCTTCTGCACCTGAAGCTTTTAATTCAGCAGCATTATTGATGTTTGAATAGTGAAGGCAAAAAGCCACAAACATTGTGTTCCACTTGCCGTAAGGATTGCCGTACCATTCGCCGTAACGGGTATATCCGTTTTGATTTCCGTCTGAATCATATTCAAAATTGTTGCCGCTTTCTTCATATCCTACCTGAGAAAGTGCAACCGCAACAAGATTTTCGGGAATATTATTTGTAATTTCAACATCCTTCAGGGTAGCAAGCCAGTCGCTTACTGTTTCCATATCAGCAGTTTTATCAGGGAAACATTCCTCTGTGTGAGTGTGTTCTGTTTCAGTGCAGACAAGTGTTACATCATAGCACTCTTCTGAGTGAGTATGAGTTTCTGCAGTTTCTTCATCAGACAAGGATGCGTCATCTGAGCTTTCTTCATAAAGAGTTGTTAATGCTTCATCAAATCCGCAGATTACTTCGCTTATGTAACATTCACCGCTGTGCTTATGCTCGCTGAGTCCACAGAAGGCTTCACCTGTAACAGTTATTCCAACCAGCTTCAGCCACCAGAAAACAACAATTGCAACAATAAAGGCTGATATAACAAATACAGTGGCAAGTTTTTTACTGTCCAGTCTGAATTTTTTATGCTTATCAAGATAAATACGACCAACGTTTTTCAAACCTGCCACCTCCTTATGTTTGATATTTATGCTAAGGTTAATCTACAAAACTTACGCTGTCAAACGGCCATATTCTGAAAAATATTTTTCCGACAATATACTCTTCGCTTACAAGGCCGATTACACTGCTTCGGCTGTCTATTGATGTTGAACGGTGATCACCCAGAACAAAATA
>JAFOXT010000384.1 GCA_017425745.1 Clostridia bacterium
CCTCGTTCCATATTGTTTGTTGTTCTTCTTGCGTTAAGCGCTGTAAGAGCCGCATTATAGAAAGTACTGAAGGCGTCATTAAGGAAATAAAGGCTTACAAGGTATATAACCTTTAAGGTGTCGCCTGCCTGAGGGAAAAATTCCTTAATGGGAAGTGTCTGAAGAATAAGAACAATATCAAAGGGTATAAGTGTAATCATAAGCCACGGCTTGAAGCGGCCCCATGAGCCGAAGGTTTTGCGGCTTACATCAAGAAAGCTTGAAACAATAATATCGTTTGCAATATCCCAGAATCCGAGAATGAATATACAGGTGCTGTATATTGCAAAAGCCGTTTCGCTAAGACCGAGATAAGTTGAAGCTACAAGTGCTCCGAAGAAGCCCGACATTGCTGAGTAAACTCTTGAAACCGCAGTGCTTGAACCGTATGCAACATATTCCTTCATCGTAACTTTTTCATTTACATCTGTTGCAATGTTGTTTTTGATTTTAAACATATTCTCACCTCTTAATAGAAAAGGATGCATTAAAATATAACAATCTTCAATGCATCCGTTTAATATATTAACTTTACCACTTATGAGCTGTATTGTCAACGCTTAAGGCTCATAATAAATTTTTATTTTCTTCCTTTTTCGATTGAAGCTACAACCTTCTTGTCGTTGTAGAACATAAAGAAAACAAGTGAAAGGAGACTGAAAACGCCTGCAAACACACCTGTAAGCTTTACACCGAGAAGGCTTACTGATTCACCTGAAGCCGCACCGATTGCAAGAATGCTTGAAACACCCATCATTGCAACGGCAGAAGCTACCTTTTCAATAAAGGTTTTTACTGCTGAGAAAATGCCTTCACGGTTTACACCGTTTTCAATACTGTCGCGCTGAATTATGTCTGAGATAATAGACTGAGGAAGAATGTTGATTGCTGCAAAGGGGAAAGCAACAATAACGCCCACTGCAAGACCTACATAAAGCTCGTTACCCGGTGCAAGTGCTGCAAGCTTATCTCCGAAATAGATAATACCGAAAACAATTGTGAACACTATGCTAGCAAGAACTAACGGAGTTTTCTTGTTGAACTTGCGGCTTATCTTGATAATAAGCGGGAAGAGGCAGAGAGCAACTGCAATTGCTGTAAGCATTACAAGGAATGACTGTGATTCAGGCACACCAAGAAGCATTGTGATGTAATAAAGCATTGCTGTCTGGAAGAAAGCCATTGAAACGCCGCTGAAAAGGTCACCTGCAGTGAAAACAACAAACTCCTTGTTTTTGAAAACAAGTGCAAAAGATTTGAAAATTGATTCCTTGGGCTTTGTATTTTCTTCAACATAGTCCTTTTCGTTAAACGCTGTTGCACTGAGAAGAAGACATACAATACCGATTGCTGCAAAAAATGTAAACACTGATCTCCAAGCCCAGAGAGGTGTAAGACCTGCCTTTTTGAGAAGGTCAACAAAGAGAGTTGCAGCATACATAAATGAGCTTGAGCCCATAAAGAATGCTGTGCTGATTCCGTAATATCCTACTCTCACTTTTGTGTCGGGAATAATTTCGGGAATAAGAGCATTTCTCGGAATAAAGAAAAGTGTATATGATGTATAGTATACAATTATAAATACGCCTACCCAGATTGCGTTACCTATACTGCCCTCACCGAAGGGAGCATAGAAAATGAGAAGTACAGACAATGCATAAGGAAGGGCTGAATAACGAAGGAAGGGCATTCTGCGTCCAGCTTTATGAGTACATTTATCTGACCATGACGCTACAAGCGGGTCAGTGATTGCGTCAACAACCTTACCGATAGCAGTTACAAGCGCCATAATTGTAATAAAGCCTAAAAGCTTGTTATCGGGTATAAGTGAGGGAAGACCGCTTTTAGTTGTGGGCTGGAAGAAATAGAGAAGATAGTTGCTTATCATACCGGTAAAAAGGCCTTTTGCAATATCAGCAAGGCAGTAACGGTACATTTTTCTTTTAGGAAGTACTTTGGTCATTTTAACGATCCTTTCAATTTTAATATCTTTAAACAGACTTTTATCTCTTATCAGTTGATTTTTTCTGCACGGCTGAGAGCTTCATCAATGTGTGCACAGAAATTATCTGCACCAACCTTGTCATAGAAGCCCGCTTTTTTCATTGCCTGAAGCGGCTGCTCATTTACATGTGAAAGCACAAGTGAAATACCCTGACTCTCACACTTTTTGTAAAGATTCTGAAGTGCATTCATAGCTGTTGCATCAATTGCAGGAACACCTCTCATTCTGAGAACAAGACAGCTTGTGTATTCCTTGAAGGTAACATCAAGAATCTTGTCAGCAACACCGAAGAAAAGAGGTCCGCTGATTTCATATACACGCACATGCTGAGGAACGTTTCTCAGCTCAAGGCTGTCCTTATCGTTTTCACTTTCAACATATGACCAGCCCTTGACGGTTGTTTCCTCGCTCATTCTCTTCATAAAGAGCATAGCTGCAAGAAGCATACCAACCTCAATTGCAATAACAAGGTCGAACACTATTGTAAGAACGAATGTAATAATCATTACAACAGTATCACTCTTGGGCGCAGTTTTAATTGTTGCAATAAACTTCTTGTATTCACTCATATTGAAGGCAACCATAAAGAGAATTGCTGCAATTGTGGGCATAGGGATAAGTCCTGCAAGAGGCATAAGGAAAAGAAGCACAAGAAGAAGTACAACTGCGTGAACCATACCGGCAATGGGAGTACGGCCGCCGTTTTTAGCGTTGGCTGCTGTTCTTGCAATAGCACCTGTAGCGGGAATACCGCCAAAGAGTACAGATGCAATATTACCTACACCCTGAGCTACAAGCTCAGCATTTGAGTTGTGTCTTGAATTCACCATTGTGTCTGCAACAACACAGGAAAGCAGTGATTCGATAGCTGCAAGAATTGCAATTGTAAAGGCATCAGGTAAAACAGCTGACACCTTTTCAAAGCTGAAATCCATACCTGTAAGTGCAAACTTGGGGAAGCCTGAAGGAATTGTATAAAGCTCACCGATTGTAAACACGCCACCGTCAAGTCCGGGAATAAATTTAACCATTAAAGCTCCCACTACAACTGCAATAAGTGAGGGAGGTACTTTCTTTTCAAACTTAGGATAAATAATAAGAATTGCAAGTGATATTGCACCAACAAGAAGAGCCTGCCAGCTGAATGTGCCGATAGCTTCAATGTTTGCCTCAATTTTTTCAATTGTTTCAATAGGCTTGACACCTGCGGCGTACTGAAGACCGAGGAAATCCTTAATCTGTCCTATTAAAATAGTCACTGCAATACCGGCGGTAAAGCCCGTTGTAATTGTATAGGGAATGAACTTGATAAGCGAGCCTAATTTGAACACGCCCATTAATATAAGGAAAATACCTGCCATAATAGTGGCAATAACAAGACCGTCCATACCTTGTGTTGCAACAATGCCTGCAACAACAGTTGCAAAGGCTGCAGTAGGACCTGCAATCTGCACACGGCTGCCGCCTAAAAACGACACCATAAAGCCTGCAAAAATTGCTGTGTAAACACCGCAGGCAGGTTCAACACCTGATGCAAGAGCAATAGCAATTGA
>JAFOXT010000385.1 GCA_017425745.1 Clostridia bacterium
GGAAATTTTTCAGACGCTTATCTTCCTATCCACCTTAAGGCTTATGCTGAATCAAAATCAATTCCCTATACCGAAAAGGCAACTGATTCCAAGGGTAAAGTAGTGTTCAATAATCTTCCATGCGGAGCATATCTTGTTGTGCCCGTAGGAGTTGAAGACGGTTATCTCAGTCCAAATCCTTTTATTGTGGCTGTGCCTATAAAAGACGAAACAAATGATAAATGGATTTACGATGTTGATGCCACACCGAAAATTGAAAGCGACAAGGAAGACGGCGAAAAGACATATATAAGCGTAAAAAAGTACTGGAAGAGTGAAGGTAAAAATCCTGACAGTATAAAGGTTTCACTTATAAAAGACGGAGCAGTTGTTGATACGGTTATCCTCAACGCAGGAAACAACTGGTATCACAGATGGGACACCCTCAGCAAAAACCATTCATGGAGTGTTGTTGAAACAAATGTGCCCGACGGCTACACTGTTTCATACGTTACCTCTGAAATGACGGTTATTATTACAAATACAGACGAAGATTATGAAGAAGAAACCACCACCGGTAAGGATGAAACTACTACAGGCTCTGATAAAACAACCTCTCCGGACGACACAACCACCCCCGGAGATGTTACAGAAGTTACAACAGAACCGACAGACGTAACAGAAAGCACAACATTACCCGACGGTACAACAGAAAATACTACTGATAATACCGCCACAACAGTTACTACAACAAAGGTGACCACAACAAAAGGCAAGGATCAGAACGAAACTACAACAAAGCCTGAAGAGCTTATTGATACCGGTCAGCTTAACTGGCCCGTTCCTGTCTGTGCTATAGCAGGTCTGCTGATTTTCAGTGCAGGTTGGGCGATGCTCAATTTCGGTAAAAAAGACGAGGAAGCAGTATGAGAAGAAAATTAGCAATTACTCTTATGACTGTCGGCGTTCTTTTAATCGGATTTGCTTTCGGTCTTCTTGTTTATAATAATTACGAAAACAAAAAAGCTGAGGAAAATTCGGCTTTACTTATGGAGTCGCTCAGACGCAGTATTGCAGAAAACGAGCTCAAGGATAACGTGATTGATCCCTTTGACGCTGAAATGAAAACAAAGGAAATCAACGGCTACGATTATATCGGCTATGTGTCAATTCCGTCACTCAATATTGATCTGCCGGTTATGTCTGAATGGGATTACGGCAGATTGAAAATTGCTCCCTGCAGATATTACGGAAGCACAAAAACCGACAATTTAGTAATAGCGGCCCACAATTACCGCGTTCATTTCGGAAGCTTCGGCCGTATTAAAGTGGGCGACGCTGTTATATTTACCGATATGGATTCAGTTAAACACCGCTATAAGGTTGATGTTGTGGAGCAGCTTATGCCTACAGACGTTGACAAGGTAAAAGACAGCGGTGACGACCTTATTCTTTATACATGTACCTATGGCGGTGCAAAAAGAATTACGGTGCGTTGCAGTTATGTTGAAAAATAATATGTGTTCAAAAAACAACCACGCTTTGTACGCATGGTTGTTTTTTGTTACACAGTAAAATCCATTAAAAAATGTTAAGTTATGAAATTGTTGTATCATTTTATTAAATCTATTGAAAATTACAGTAAAAAATGTTAATATTAAACAAATTAGATTTTGGAGATGATATGATGTCAAAAAAGAAAACAGCCTCACCCACAGAAATACCTCAGGGTGCACTTAATCACGGCGAAGGCAAATATATTACAAAGTTTGAATATGTCTGCGTAATGCTTTCGCGAATCGGCGGAATGTTCGGTACAACTCTTACAGGTACTCTCGCTGCAGCGTTCCTTCACGAGCTTTATTTCGGACCCGTAGGCGTAAGCGCAGATGAAATTGCAGATATTCTTGCAGTTCAGACTACACTTACAACAATCTGCGGTATTTTGTTCGGTGCTTTTGCCGGCATTATCGTTCAGAAATGGAAGAGCAGATTAGGTAGATACCGTCAGTGGTATTTCATTTGTCTGCTTCCCATGTTTATGCTTACAGTCTTCTATTTCTATGTTCCCGAAGGCTGGAGTATTCAGCAGATGACTATGTTCCGTTACGGTGTTGCTTGCTGTCAGACAGTTTTCAATGTATTCAATAACCTTGCTCTTAATCTTGTTCAGGTTATTTCTCCCAACCATAAGGAAAAGAAAACCGTTGCAACAATATGGCAGCTGTCATACTATATTGGTTACGGCGGAGCATATCTTTCAACCTTTATTTACGGACTTTTCAGCGACGACAAGAACAAGATGTATATGACTCTCGGTATCGTTGCTGCAGCAGTTACA
>JAFOXT010000386.1 GCA_017425745.1 Clostridia bacterium
TACTCGTTTGCACTCTTACCCCAGCTATAGTCACATTCAATAGCTCTCTTAACAAGTGCATCCCAATGCTTCTTGTCGCTGTAAGCTGAAAGACCGCGTCTGATTGCGTCAAGCATATCGTGTGCGTTGTATGTCTTGAATGTGAAGCCGTTGCCTTCGCCGTCACCGCTGTCTGTGATTGAGTCACGAAGACCGCCTGTTTCACGAACGATAGGCACTGTACCGTAACGAAGAGCAATCATCTGTGAAAGACCGCAGGGTTCACTCTTTGATGGCATAAGGAAGAGGTCAGCACCGGCATAAATCTTTCTTGAAAGTGAGGGTACAAAACCGATTCTCACTGCAATCTTGTCGGGATACTTGTCAGCCATTTCCTTGAAGAAGTTTTCATACTGCCAGTCGCCTGAGCCGAGAACAACAAACTGAACGTCTGTTGTGTAAAGAAGCTCGTCAAGAATACCCTTGATAAGGTCGAGACCCTTATGTGAAACAAGTCTTGTTACAAGACCTACAACGGGTACGTCATCTCTCTGAGGAAGACCCATTGTTTCCTGAAGAGCCTTTTTGTTTGCAGCCTTACCCTTCTTAACATCCTTTACGCTGAAATTCTTTTCAATACAGGTATCTGTTTCAGGATTGTAGTTGTCAACGTCAATACCGTTGAGAATACCCTGAAGCTTCCACTGTCTCTGCTTAAGAATTGTATCAAGGCCGTGGCTGTACCAGGGATCGAGAATTTCGTTAGCATAAGAGGGTGAAACTGTTGTAACCTTGTTAGCACATTCAACTGCGCCCTTCATAAAGTTTACATCACCGTCGTATTCAACAATCTGTGTATCCTCGGGATTGATACCGATAACGTCGCTGATAAGCTCCTTGCCGTAAGTGCCCTGATACTGAATGTTGTGAATTGTGAATACAGTCTTGATGCCCTGATACCAGGGATCCTTGCTGTAGAAGGTTGTATAGAATACAGGTGTAAGAGCTGTCTGCCAGTCGTTACAGTGAATGATGTCAGGCTTGAAATCAACAACGGGAAGGATTTCAAGAATTGCTCTTGAGAAGAATGTAAATCTTTCTGCGTCATCGTAGTGACCGTAGATTGTATCTCTCTTGAAGTAGTACTGATTATCGATGAAGTAGTAAATTACGCCCTCATGCTTAGCCTGGAAAATTCCGCAGTACTGTCTTCTCCAAGCAACGGGAACTGAGATATTTGTGATGAAGGTCATCTTATCCTTAAGCTCCTGCTTGATGTTATCGTAAAGAGGCATAACCACACGGCAGCCGATAAGTCTTTTTCTGAGCGCCTGAGGCAATGAACCGGCAACGTCGCCAAGTCCGCCACTGGCCATAAAGGGCAGCGCTTCGCTTGATGCATATAATACTTTCATAATGTCTTTGGTTTCCTTTCTTTAAGGCAAGTTACGATACCTTATACTGTGATACCCTTTCCGATGTAGAGAGGATATGTTTCTGCACCGCTGAGTTCACGTGCAGGCTTAACAACAACGTCCTTGTCAAGAATTGCACAGTTGATTTTTGCGTTAGCACTGATGTAGCAGTCCTGCATAATAATTGAATTCTTAACTACTGCACCCTCAGCGATATAAACGC
The DNA here is from genome assembly GCA_017425745.1 of Clostridia bacterium. Taxonomy (GTDB): domain Bacteria; phylum Bacillota; class Clostridia; order Oscillospirales; family Acutalibacteraceae; genus UBA6857. The sequence continues at coordinate 1,618 of JAFOXT010000386.1, forward strand.
CTCTTGCAAGCACACAGTTTTCTACTGTACCCTTGATAATGCAGCCGTCAGCGATAAGTGAATCGCTTGTATCTGAGCATACACCGTAAATTGCAGGCATATCGTCGCGAACCTTTGTATAAACAGGTCTGTCAGCCTTAAAGAGGTCTTTGAACTCGCCTGAAAGAAGCTGCATATTGATATCATAGTAGCTCTGAAGGCTGTCAATTGTCTTTGCATATTCTTCAATCTTGTAGCCTCTGAGATAAAGGTCAGCAGCGTTCTTTGCAATGATGTCTCTTTCAAAGCTTTCAGCGCCTGTGCTGATTGCACCGTTGATAAGTCTTTCAAGAAGAACTCTGCTCATAATGATGATATTAAGTGAGTAGTCGCAAGCTTCTTCTGCCTTTGCGTCAACTGCAACATCTGTGATTCTGTCGCCGTCAAACTGGAAGCTCATTGTGTCAAGAAGCTTGGGAGCAATACCTCTTTTATAAGCAATTGAAATGTCAGCACCTGAAGAAACGTGGCTGTCAATGAAATCTGTGTAGTCTAGATTGCAAACTACGTTACAGTCAGCAAAAAGAACATATTCCTTGCCTGACTTTGAAATGTAGTTCATCATACCCTTAAGAGCTTCAATTCTGCTCTTATAAACACCGCCGTCACCGTTAAGGCTGAAGGGAGGAAGAAGAGTCATACCTTCTCTTTTTCTTGAAAGGTCCCAGGGCTTACCTGAGCCGAGGTGATCCATAAGTGACTGATAGTTAGCCTTTGTGCTTACGCCAACCTGTCCGATTGAGCTGTTAACCATACCTGAAAGAACAAAGTCAATAAGTCTGTATCTTCCTGCGAAAGGTACTGAACCCATGGTACGTACACTTGTAAGCTCGCTTATGCAATCATCATAAACATTTGAATAAACTATACCTAATACATCTGAAGCGTACATATTATTCAGCCTCCTTTATATCTGTGTCAATCATTTCTTTTGCTTTAACTGCTGCCTTTTTGCCGATTGTAACCTTTTCACCGATTACGGTTACACCCCAATTGTCAAGGTTATCGCAGTTTTCGGGGCTTTCACCAACGTGTGCACCCTCGTCGATAACTGCGTTTTCAGCAACGATTGAGTATTCAACAACTGCACCTGACTTGATTGTTGTGCCGGGCATAATAATTGAATATCTTACCTTTGCACCTTCTTCAACTGTTACATTTGAGAAGAGGATTGAGTAGTCAACGTCACCGTCAATTACGCAGCCTTCGCCGATCATTGAGTTTTCAACTGCAGCCTTCTTTGAAATGAAGTGAGGAGGTGCAACGGGATTTCTTGAATAAATCTTCCAGCTGTCGTCTGAAAGGTCAAGGTCTACCTTGGGATTGAGAAGGTCAAGGTTAGCTTCCCAAAGGCTGTCGATTGTACCAACGTCCTTCCAGTAGCCGTCAAACTTGTAAGCAAACATCTTTTCGCCGTTTTCGTGCATTGCAGGAATTACGTCGTGACCGAAGTCGTTACCTGAATCAGGATTAGCTTCGTCGTCAATAAGATACTGACGGAGCTTGCTCCATGTGAAGATATAAACACCCATTGAAGCCTTGTTGCTCTTGGGATTCTTGGGCTTTTCTTCAAATTCGCTGATTGAACCGTCGTCGTTTACGAACATAAGACCGAAGCGTGATGCTTCTTCCCAAGGTACTTCAAGCATAGCAATTGTACAAGCTGCGCCCTTTTCCTTGTGGTAACGGAGCATTTTGTTGTAGTCCATCTTGTAGATGTGGTCACCTGAAAGAACTGCAACATATTCGGGGTTATATCTGTCAATGAAGTTGATGTTCTGATAAATAGCGTTAGCTGTGCCCTTGTACCATTCTGTACCCTTGATCTGCTGATAGGGTGAAAGAACATGCACACCGCCGTAGCTTCTGTCAAGATCCCAGGGCTGACCGTTACCGATGTAATCGTTCAGTTCAAGAGGCTGATACTGTGTAAGCACACCTACAGTTTCAATACCTGAGTTAATGCAGTTTGAAAGTGGGAAGTCAATAATGCGGTACTTACCGCCGTAGGGAACTGCAGGTTTTGCAATGTTTTTTGTGAGTATGCCGAGTCTGCTGCCCTGACCACCGGCAAGGAGCATTGCGAGGCACTCTGTTTTCTTAACCATTATAAATTCCTCCGTTTCTATTTTTTGTAAAATTATTTCTTTGTTTTAGGTTTTGCAGCTTTCTTTGCTGCGGGTTTTGCTTCAGCTTTTACTTCAGCTTTAACCTCAGGCTTTGCTTCAGCTACAGGTTTAGCTGAAGCTTTTTTAGCTGTTCTTTTTGCTTTTGGTTTAAGCTTAAGATAAATACATGAGAAGCCGGGAATATCAACAGAAATACTGTTTTCAAAGCCGTGCATAGGAATCTTCTTTGATGCACTCTTTGTCTTTGTTCCCTTACCTTCACCGCCGAAATCAACATCGTCGGTGTTGAGAATTACTTCGTAGCTACCCTCTGCAGGTACACCGAAGCAATACTTTTCACGCATAACCGGTGTAAAGTTGCAGATTGCAACAACTGTTTCGCCCTTCTTATCTTTTCTTGCAAAAGCAATTACGCTGTTATTGTTATCGTCGCTTACAAGCCACTGGAAGCCTTCCCAGCTGTAATCAATCTCCCAGAAAGCAGGAGTTTTTGCATAAAGATGGTTCAGAGCCTTTACATAGTCCTTCAGCTGTCTGTGCTTATCATATGAAAGAAGAAGCCAGTCAAGACCGCTGTCGTACTTCCATTCAATGAACTGACCGAATTCCTGACCCATAAAGGTAAGCTTTTTACCGGGATGAATCATCATATAGGCAAGGAATGAACGGATGCCCTTGAATTTATCTTCATACTCACCGGGCATTTTTCCGATAAGCGAACACTTTCCGTGAACAACCTCATCGTGAGAAATGGGAAGAATGAAGTTTTCTGAAAAGGCATAGAAGAATGAGAAGGTGAGAAGATTGTGGTTGAACTTTCTTGAAAGTCCGTCCATTGAGAAATATCTCAGTGCATCATTCATCCAGCCCATATTCCATTTGAAATTGAAGCCGAGACCGCCGATATTTGTGGGCTTTGAAACAAGGGGCCACGCTGTGCTTTCTTCAGCAATCATAAGCACCCCAGGGAAGTCACGGAAAATTCCGCTGTTGAGCTTTCTTAAGAATTCAACCGCTTCAAGGTTTTCGTTTCCGCCATCCTTGTTAGCCATCCACTGACCGTCTTCTCTGCCGTAGTCAAGATAAAGCATTGAAGCAACTGCGTCAACACGAAGACCGTCGATATGATACTTATCAAGCCAGAAGACTGCGGAGCTTGTAAGGAAGGATATAACCTCGTTTCTGCCGAAGTCGAATACCTTTGTGCCCCACTGAAGGTGCTCGCCCTTCTTGGGATTTTCATATTCGTAGCATGCCTCACCGTCAAACATTGAAAGACCGTGCTCATCCTTTGGGAAGTGAGCGGGCACCCAGTCAAGAATAACTGAAATTCCGTTTTGGTGGCACTTGTCAATAAAGTACATAAAATCGTGAGGTGTGCCGTATCTTGAGGTTGCAGCAAAATAACCTGTTACCTGATAGCCCCATGAGCCGTCAAAGGGATATTCACTCATAGGCATAAGCTCAAGGTGAGTATAACCCATATCCTTTACATAAGGAACAAGCTCATCAGCAAGCTCTCTGTAGGTATAAGGATTACCGTCATCGTGAATTTTCCAGGAGCCTGCGTGCACCTCGTAGATATTCATAGGTGACTCGTAAACGTTAACCGATTTTTTGTTTTCGGTCCATTTTCCGTCACCCCATTTGTAGCCGTCAAGCTCATAATACTTTGACGCTGTGTCGGGTCTTGTTTCTGCGTGGAAAGCATAAGGGTCGCACTTTGCAGTTTTTTTACCCTTCTGTGAGGTTACAAGGAATTTATAGTTATCATAAATCTTTACACCGCTTATGTAAGCTTCCCACATACCTGCGTCGTTGATTTTCTGCAGCTTATCTGCATTTTCATTCCAGCCGTTGAAATCACCGATAATGCTGACTGCTGCAGCATGAGGAGCCCACACACGAACGGAGAAAAGATCTTCTTCTCCCTTGACCTTGTGAACGCCCATATATTCGTAAGCTCTCATATTATTGCCCTGATGGAACAGGTAGAGAGCTACATTGTCGCCATTCTTTTTTGTCATTCCAACTCTCCTTTTCAGATTGAAATAGCCTACTACCCCAATCATTACATTTTATCATCTACCATAATAACACTATCAAACGCAAATTTCAATAGTTTTTGTTATTTTGTTACAAGCTAATCAAAAACTTTTTACATATTTTGGTGAGTTTGTTAGAAAAAATTGTGCTTATTTATATCATTTTCCACAAAAGCAATTCAAAAAAGCGGAGAGGAATTCAAGTTTAGCACGGCATATAAGTGGAATTTGTTGAAATCTGATGTCAGGTACAACCAATATAATTACCGTAGGGATTGGCATTCCTGTCGCTCCACGGAAAAATGCGTTGTTGTGGTTAAAACGGACCGTCGAGGACGCTGTTCCCTACGATTTCATTCTGAAGGTTGCGAGGAACGATAAAAAAATCCCACCGAAACTAATCGGTGGGAAAGTGAGTTTTAAATTAATAGTGAGCTACGCCACATTCACATAAAGGCGCCATAGCGAAAAGCTTTAAAATAAGCTTATACACAAAAGCAAGGATTCTGTTAAGGAAGCCTGTTGCGTGGCAGATGCAGTCGCAGCTTTCTGTGTCGGGCTCTGCAGGTGTATCGGGTGTGTCAGGAGTTTCAGGCTCTTCCTCTGAGCCCTTCTCATTTTCTACAACAATTACATAAATGCTGAAGTGGTCTGTGTCAAACACAAGGTGACTGCCTTCACGGTAAGCATTCATATCTGTGAGAGTTCCGTCATCGTTCACACGGTAAACCTTATAAATACCATTCTTGCTCCAATCGTTAGGAAGCTTAACCTTAATTGTGCCGTTGGGCTGAACATGAACACCGTCATGATTCTTAAGGTTAATATCAAACACCTTAAGCACTTCTACA
>JAFOXT010000387.1 GCA_017425745.1 Clostridia bacterium
AGCAGTAAGCGGAAAGGAAAGCAAATCAAAAATGCTTTCAGCTTTTATATCCATGCCTTTCGTGATTCCAAGCACACCTACCGCTTCAATTAAAAGAAATAGCATATACTTTTTATTCTTCATATTGCAAACCTCCTTGAATTATCGTTTTACAATAATCTTATGCTTTCATTATACATACGAATTATCGTTTGTCAATAATTTTTTCGAAAATATTTTCAATCTTGCTAAATTTTTACTTTTATGGTATTATCAACTTATCAATTAAAAGGAGATTTATTATGAGCAAAATTTTATCACTTGTAATTTCACTTATTCTTCTTGTGGAAAATCTGCCTCTTTTCTGGAATCCTGTTCTTGAAATTGATGCAGCAAAGCCTATGGGCGAAGTAACCACAAAGGCAACCGGCTTTCTTTACGGTCTTGCTGAGCCCGGTGTACCGTCAGAGGCTATAACTGACTCACTTGATATTTCATCAGTATCACAAAAGGTAATCGGCGGACTTCAGCACCCCACAGGCGACGCTGACCGACTTAAAGACCAGCTTACCGAAACAGACTACATTGTGGTTTATCTTCAGGATGCTTTTGACACCTGGTACTATGCCTGGGAAGAAATCGGCAAAATGCGTGAGAACGGCACTTATGACTGGAAAGAGTACATAACCGAAACCTACTTCCCTATTGTACGTGAAAAGGTTACCGCACTGAGAGATACCGATTATGCAGATAAGCTTGTTTATTGCATTTATAACGAATGTGACAACGGCGTATGGTTCGGAAATTACGTTGACGGCTGGGCACAGTATGACGAAATCGGCAGACAGAATTTCTATGAAGGCTGGAAAATGACATACGACCTTGTAAAAAGCCTTGACCCCGATGCAATGATAGGCGGTCCCGGCTTCTGCGATTATGAAACAACTAAAATGGAAGGCTTTATGTCATACTGCAAAGAAAATGACTGTGTGCCGGAAATTATGATTTATCACGAGCTTGCCGACTGGTCAACAACAGACTGGAAAATGCACGTTGAGGATTACAGACGAATCGAAAATGAAAACGGTGTCAGTGAGCTTCCCATCATCGTTACAGAATACGGCACAATGGAGCAGTGCGGCAATCCCTCACAGATGATTCACTATATCTATGAAATTGAACGCACAGGCACCTACGGAAATATGGCTTACTGGCGACTTTCCAACAACCTTAACGATACAACAGCTGACGACAACACACCTAACAGCAACTGGTGGCTTTACAGAAAATATGCCGAAATGGACGGTCAGCTTCTTGAAGTAAAGGTTGATTCATTAAAGGACAGACACAAGCACGACGGCAACTGGAGAAGAGATTACAAGGGTATTGCTTCAATAACCGACAATAAAGACGAAATCAACATTCTTGCCGTCGGCAGTGACAATGCAAGATCAATTGAAATCAGAAATCTCAAAGAAACCAACCTCGGCAAAAAGGTTGATGTAAAAGTTGAATGTGTTTATTACAACGGTCTTAACACCCCTGTTTATGCACCGATCACTCTTCGTCAGTACACAGTAAACACAAAAAACAAGCTTACAATCAACATTCCGGGCACTGACACAGATGCAGTTTATTTTGTTACTGTAACACCCCACGATGAAGAAACAAAGGTTATCCGCAATCAGAATATTCCCGTAAGATATGAATTTGAAGAGGGCAAGCTTCTCGGCACGGCTTATACCTATGACAGTGCTTATGCCACAACAGGCGAAATTCAGGGTATGGTTGGCGGAATTGAAAAAATCGGCGACGGTGTAAGAATCAAGATAAAGGCACCTGAAAAAGGCAGATACAAGCTTGATATTATCTACGGAAAGCACAACGATTCAGGTATACCGCAGGGAAGAGATTTTGCAACAGCAAACTTCACTCTTGACGGAAAAACAACTGAACTTAAACTGCCCAACACAATCAAAAGCGAATACACAAGCCTTTATTCAATGACTCTTGACCTTTCAATGGGCAAGCACACAATTGAATTTACTCATAATGACGGAACTTACGTCCTTGACAGTCTTCTTCTTTATAAAGACGTTGAAAAGAAAGACATTGAGGTGCTTTCAGACAGTGAAAATAACACAGAATTTCTTGCTGTTGCCCCCTATGACGGATGGTTTGAAATTTACGGCACCGAAGGTAAAGCCACAGCAGAATTTGACGGCGTAAAAAGAGAAATTGAAAACGGCACTGC
>JAFOXT010000388.1 GCA_017425745.1 Clostridia bacterium
TGGCGGCACAACAAAGGCTCTTTCAATGAAAAATGAGGGCGAATATATCAGCGATTTCTGCGGCCCCTTAGGTGAAGCAACAAAGACAGAAAATCTTAAAAAGGTGCTTATAGTCGGCGGCGGTGTGGGCTGTGCAATTGCACTTCCCGTTGCTCAGAAGCTTCACGCTGACGGAGCAGAGGTTGTAAGCGTAATCGGCTTCAGAAGTAAGGACCTTCTTATTCTTGAGGATGAATTCAGAGCAGCGTCAGACAGACTTTTTGTAATGACAGATGACGGCTCTGCAGGTGAAAAGGGTAATGTTTGTGCACCCTTGAAAAAAATGTTCGCTGAGGGTGAAAGCTTTGATGAAGTAATTACAATCGGCCCTCTGGTTATGATGAAATTTGTTGTGGAGGAAACAAGACCTACAGGTATTCCCTGCACAGTTTCAATGAACCCCATTATGATTGACGGTACGGGAATGTGTGGCGGCTGCCGACTGACTCTTACACATAACGGCGAGAAGGTAACAAAATTTGCTTGTGTTGACGGCCCTGATTTCAACGGCTATGAGGTTGATTTTGATGAAGCTATGTCAAGAAGCCGTATGTACAGTAATTTTGAAAGACATAAGTATGAGGATTCATGTAACCTCTTCAGGGAGGTAAAATAAAAATGGCAAATATGAGTAAAAAGAAAACTCCAATGCCGACACAAAAGGCAGAGGAGAGAATACATAATTTCTGTGAGGTAGCTCTGGGCTATACAGAGGAAATGGCAGTTGATGAGGCCTTCCGTTGTCTTAACTGTAAAACAAAGCCCTGCGTTTCAGGCTGTCCCGTAGGTATTAACATTCCTGCTTTTATTGAGAAAATAAAGGTAAAGGACTTTGACGGAGCTTATGATGTAATCCGTTTTGCTTCTTCACTTCCTGCAGTATGCGGAAGAGTATGTCCTCAGGAAAATCAGTGCGAAAAGTATTGCGTAAGAGGCAAAAACGGCGAAAGTGTGGGTATTGGCAGACTTGAACGCTTTGTTGCTGACAGACATAACGAAAAAGAAATAACTGAAGTAAAAGAAATTCCTTCAAAGGGCAAAAAGGTTGCGGTTATCGGGTCAGGACCCTCAGGTCTTGCCTGTGCAGGCGAGCTCAGTCAGAGAGGGTACGAGGTTACTGTTTTTGAAGCCCTTCATGTGGCCGGCGGTGTGCTTGTTTACGGAATTCCCGAATTCAGACTTCCCAAGTCCATTGTACAGAAAGAGGTTCAGAACCTTAAGAAAATGGGCGTAAAAATAGAAACCAATATGGTAATCGGCAAAACTCTTACCATAGATGAGCTTATGGAAAATTATGGCTTCAGCGCTGTGTTTATCGGCTCCGGTGCAGGCCTTCCGAGATTTATGGGCATACCCGGTGAATCTCTCAAGGGCGTTTATTCAGCAAACGAATACCTCACACGTTCAAATCTTATGAAGGCGTACCTTGATAATTCAGGCACAACTATTATGAAAGGCGGTAAGGTTGCAGTTGTGGGTGGCGGTAATGTTGCAATGGATGCCGCAAGAACTGCACTCAGACTGGGCGCAGAAAAGGTGTATATAGTATACCGCCGTTCAATGGAAGAGCTTCCTGCAAGAAAGGAAGAGGTTGAACACGCAATTGAAGAAGGTATTGATTTCCGTCTTCTTAATAATCCGGTTGAAATACTCGGTTATAAAAACGAAAATGACCCGAGAGATCCTAAAAATGGCTTTGTAACAGGAATAAAGTGTATTAAAATGGAGCTTGGTGAGCCTGATGAAAAGGGTAGACGTAAGCCTGTGCCTGTGAAAGACAGCGAGTTCATCATTGATGTAGATACAGTTGTAATGTCAATAGGCACTTCACCGAATCCGCTTATCAAGAATACCACAAAGGGTCTGGAAGTGAATTCAAGAGGATGTATTATTGTTGAAGAATCAACAGGTGCAACAACAAAAGACAGTGTTTATGCAGGCGGTGACGCAGTAACCGGTGCAGCTACTGTAATTTCTGCAATGGGTGCAGGTAAGGCTGCAGCAAAAGCAATTGACGAAAAGCTTTCAGAAAAATGAGAAAAGGAGATAGCTTCAGATGGCAAAGTTAAAGGATATTGACAATATGGCAGAAAAGAAAGGCAGCTTTCTTGTTACTGTCTGGCAGTTTGTGAAATTTATTGTAGTCAGCCTTCTGGCAATGATTGTGCAGTTTGTGCTTCTTAACACACTGGATCTCATTCCTGCAATTAATGCACTTTACGATCAGCCCTTCTCCTGGTGGGTATTTGTATATGATGTTGCAGCAGGCGGTCTTGGTTACTTCATTGTAAGCAACACGGCGAATATAATTGCACAGATTGTTGCCTTTTTTGTAAACAAAGAAAAGACCTTCAATTCTGACACAAATGTTGCCATAACATTGCCTGTTTATATAGCTTTTACCATAGGTCTTATTCTTTTTTCAGCTTGGCTGAATCCTACATTGAAAAATGTATTTTTAGGCTTTGACCTTGGTGAAGCTGCAGCAAAAAATATCGCAACAATGATTTGCTCATCTGTGCAGTTTTTCCTTTATTTCCCTGTAGACAAGCTTCTTATGAAGCCCAGAAAGAAAAACGCAGAATAAAAAAACAGCCCGTATTTTTTGCGGTACGGGCTGTTTATTCGTATATAATTGTAGGAACAAAATTTTTAAGCAGTGTATCAGGCAAAGAGGGCAACAGCGGTATTTCTTCAACAAGAACGAACTTTCCTTCAATATGCTGATAAAGCTTCATGGGCTTGCCTTGCTTTTTGCAGTTTTTTATCATATAATCTGATCCGCGGCTTTTACCGTCCCAGAAAATGAAAACAATATCAGAAAGGCTGATAATCCAGTCGTTGCGTTTCAACGGGGCAGATCGTCCGTAAAGCTCGTATTCAGGTAAAATTTCGAGAATCTGGATATGGTGCTTTTCTGCATAATGACGTGCCGAACGGTCAATACCACGGGCACCGCCTGAAATAATCTGCGTATAATCTGTGCCGATAAGCTCAGCAGGCAGTTCAGGTTCAAGGCTTCTTGAACCGACGATGGCAGCTTTCATATTATCACTTCCTTGCGGGACAATCTTATCACAACCAACCCAAAAAAGCAAGAGTAATTGTAAAATATTTTCACTTTAAATTTATAGATACGGAGAGAAAAAATGTTTGAACTTAACAGAATCAAAGGCAATACCTATTATTTCGATGCTTATGCAAATGTGGGACTTTTTATCAACAAAAAGGGTCAGGTGATTCTTATTGACTCCTGCGACCACAGAAGAACAGTAAGAACCTTCAATAAAATTCTTGAGGCTGAAGGCCTTAAGCCGGATGTTGTTATCTGTACTCACTGCCATGTTGACCATATTGCAGGTAACAGATTTTTTCAGGAAAAGTACGGTGCAAAAATCCTTTGCTCAGATAAGGAAAGAATGTTCATCAAATACCCTGAAATTGAACCTGATATAATGTATAACGGAACCAGCGTTAACAAAAAGCTGAATCCGAATTATCAGGGAGAGCCCTCTGAGCCGGAGATTTTTTCTGAAGATAATCTCCCTGAGGGAATAGAGCTTATTCCTTTAGCAGGTCACGCGTGGCAGATGGTCGGTGTTAAAACTGATGATAATGTAATTTTCCTTGCGGACAGTATTATGTCAAAGGAAACCTGGGAAGAACATCGTTTGCCGTTTTTCAATGACGTAAATAAAAGTATAGAAACTCTTGAAGATATAAAGAGCCTTGAGGCAGATATCTTTGTGCCGTCTCACGCAACACCTATGGAGGATATCAAAGAGCTTGCAGATTTTAATATCAGCAAAATCAAGGAAAGAAAACAGCTTCTTTATGAGCTTTGTAATGAAAACAGTGCAGATGAGCTTTTTGTGCTCTATATGAAGGAATTGGAAATTGATGTGCAGAACAACCGTTATCAGACATATTATGTAATGATGCGCCATTATCTTCAGTCGCTTATTGAGGATAAGCTTATTGAAGGTGAGTTTAACGGTGAGAAGTATATCTATAGAAAAAAGTAAAAAATTAATTGCCTGCACACGAGCGGTGCGGGCGCCGATGACCCTCGCGAAGGCTTTCGCGAGGGTCGTTCCGTTTTCTACGGAACTGAAGAGAATTTCTTAGTGAAATTCTCTTCAATCGGCGCCCGATGCTGCAATTTGGCAGTTTTTTACCTAAGGAAATATTGGCAATTTTATTTTAGAAAAGATTTTCTGAAAAAATTTCATTCTAACCTATTGACATTTTTTAGCAGTTGGAGTATAGTTATGACAGTGGTTAGCACTCAAAGACACAGAGTGCTAAAACCTGAAAATCAGAGTGAGGTGAAGATATGGAATTAGGCAAAAGAAAAGAATTGATTCTTTCTGCAATTGTTGAAAGCTTTATTGAATCAGGCGAGCCTATCGGTTCAAAAATGCTTATGCAGCTTCTTCCCATTTCAGTGTCTTCAGCTACTATAAGAAATGAAATGAGTGAGCTTGCAGAAATGGGCTTTCTTGAACAGCCCCACACCTCTGCAGGACGAATTCCTACTCAGGCGGGTTATCGCTACTATGTAGATAACCTTATGAATAAAAATCAGCTTGATGAGGAAGAAAGAAGACATATTAAAAACGAGCTTTCAATGTCGGTGGGTAATCCTGATAAGCTGCTTGAAAAAGCGGGCGAGATGCTTGCAAAGCTTACAGGCTGTGCAGCAGTTGCAACGACGCCTACCGATGAAGGTGCAGTAATCAAGCATATTGAAATTATGCCGGTTGGTACGAGAATAGCAATGATTGTTATGATGACCTCTTCGGGCATAATAAAAAACGGAATCTGCAAAACTGAAACGGAAATTACTTCCGATATGGTTGACACCTTCTATGATATAGTCAACGAAAACTTTATCGGCAGACCTGTTTCCGATGTAGGCACTGTAATGATTCAGACTCTTGTGGCTTCTCTCGGTGTACACGCTCTTACAATGTCACCCCTTTTTGTAGTCCTTGCTGATATTGCAAACCAGGCACTTCAGGCACAGATAAGACTTGAGGGTGAGCAGAATCTTCTTCATCACAGAGAATACGGCAGCAGCATTTATGATGTAATGAAATTCTTCGATGAAAAGGATAAGCTTGAAAGAGCAATTTCACAAAAGAAGGATATGCCGTTACAGGTTATTATCGGTAAGGAAAATATGTACCGTCAGCTTGAAAATTCAAGCGTGATTATTTCAAGGTATTCAATCGGCGGTCACGACGGCGGTGCAATCGGAATTATCGGCCCCACAAGACTTGACTACAGAAAGCTTATACCCAGTATAGAATATCTCACCTCGGTTGTTGGTGAAATACTTACAGATACACTTGAAGAATAAGGAGTATTACTAATGGCTAAGAAAAAACAGAACGAAGCGGCTGAAAATGAAGAAATTCTTGAAACAGCCGCAGAAGAGGCTGCTGATGAAGCAACAGCTAAAATTGAAGAGCTGGAAAAAGAGCTTGCAGCTTCAAAAGAGGCTCATATCAGAACTCTTGCTGAATATGACAACTACAGAAAGCGCACAGTAAAAGAAAAGGAAGCTTCTTACGGCGATGCAAAGGCAAGCACAATTACAGAGCTTCTTCCGGTGCTTGACAATTTTGACAGAGCTTTAAGCGTTGACTCTTCAGATTTTGACTCATACAAAAAAGGTGTGGAGATGATTTATCAGAACTTCACCGAAATTCTTAAAAAGCTTGGCGCTGAAGCCTTTGGTGAAAAGGGCGAACAGTTTGACCCCAACTTCCACAACGGTGTAATGCATGTTGAAGACGATTCATTCGGCGAAAACGAAATTGCAGAGGTTTTCTCAAAGGGCTACAAGCTTGGCGACAGAGTATTAAGACCCGCAATGGTTAAGGTAGCAAACTGAAAAAAAGCAGTTTAAATATACAATAATAAAACAAAACGAATTATATTTACGGAGGTAATTATATTATGGCAAAGATTATCGGTATTGACTTAGGTACAACAAACTCATGCGTAGCAGTTATTGAAGGCGGCGAGCCCGTAGTTATCGCTAACGCAGAAGGCGCAAGAACAACTCCCTCAGTGGTTGCTTTCTCAAAGACAGGCGAAAGAATGGTAGGTCAGGTTGCAAAGCGTCAGGCAGTAACAAACCCCGACAGAACAATTGCTTCAATCAAGCGACAGATGGGTTCAAACTATCACGTTTCAATTGACGGCAAAAACTATACACCTCAGGAAATTTCAGCAATGATTCTTCAGAAGCTTAAGGCTGATGCAGAAGCATATCTCGGCGACAAGGTAACAGAAGCAGTTATCACAGTTCCTGCTTACTTCACAGACGCTCAGCGTCAGGCTACAAAGGACGCAGGTAAAATTGCAGGTCTTGAAGTTAAGAGAATCATCAACGAGCCCACAGCAGCAGCTCTTGCTTACGGTATTGACAAGGAAACAGATCAGAAGGTTATGGTATACGACCTTGGCGGCGGTACATTCGACGTTTCAATTATTGAAATGGGCGACGGCGTTCAGGAGGTTCTTGCAACTGCAGGTAACAACCGTCTTGGTGGTGACGACTTCGACCAGAGAATCATCGACTGGCTTGTTGCAGGCTTCAAGGCTGAGCAGGGTGTAGACCTTCGCGGTGACAAGATGGCTATGCAGAGACTTAAGGAAGCTGCAGAAAAGGCTAAAATTGAGCTTTCAGGCGTAACAACATCACAGATTTCACTTCCCTATATCACAGCTGATGCAACAGGTCCCAAGCACCTTGAAACAACTCTTTCAAGAGCAAAGTTCAACGAGCTTACAGCTGACCTTGTAGAGGCTACAATGGGTCCCGTTCGTCAGGCAATGAGCGACTCAGGTCTCAACGCTTCACAGATTGACAAGGTTCTTATGGTTGGCGGTTCATCAAGAATTCCCGCTGTAAACGATGCAATCAAGAACTTCCTCGGTAAGGAACCCTTCAAGGGCATCAACCCCGACGAATGTGTAGCAATCGGTGCTTCACTCCAGGGTGGTGTACTCGGCGGCGACGTTAAGGGTCTTCTCCTTCTTGACGTAACACCTCTTTCACTCGGTATCGAAACAATGGGCGGTATCAACACAAAGGTTATCGAAAGAAATACAACAATCCCCACAAAGAAGAGCCAGATTTTCTCAACTGCAGTTGACAATCAGCCTTCAGTAGAGGTTCACGTGCTTCAGGGTGAACGTGAATTTGCAAGAGACAACAAGACTCTCGGTGTGTTCAGCCTTGACGGCATTATGCCGGCTCGTCGCGGTGTTCCTCAGATTGAAGTAACATTCGACATTGACGCAAACGGTATTGTACACGTTTCAGCTAAGGACCTCGGCACAGGCAAGGAACAGTCAATTTCAATTACAGCTTCAACAAATATGTCAAAGGAAGACATTGAAAAGGCTGTAAGAGAAGCTGAGCAGTTTGCTGAAGAAGACAAGAAGCGCCGTGAAGATATCGACGCAAGAAACGAAGCAGACCAGATGGTTTACCAGTGCGAAAAGATTCTTTCAGACGAAGGCTCAAAGCTCGACGAAGCTGACAAGGCAGAAATTCAGAGCAAGATTGATTCACTCAAGAATGCTCTTCAGGGTGAAGACATCAACCTCATCAAGAATGAAAAGGAAGCTCTTACTCAGGCATTCTACAAGCTCAGCGAAAAGCTCTATCAGCAGGCTCAGGCTGCTCAGGGCGGTGCTGCAGGTGCACAGGGCTTCAACCCCAATGATTTTGCAGGTGCAGGCGGCTTTGGCGGTGACGCAGGCTTCGGTGGCGGTGCTGCTGATAACGGCGGTTACACAGATGCAGGCTACACAGACGCTAACTTCACAGACGCTAACTAAAAGGCAACGGCAATCGGACCAAATAAGGTTTAATGGGGTATATTTTCCCCGTAGCTTCGTTAAAAATCCTCGCAATACGCAAGTATTGCTTGCGGTTTTTGCCTAGCTACAAGAAAAATCTCCCTCCATTAAACTTCGAAGAATCTAAAATGCCCGAGATGTGGTGCATTTGGGATTTTCTTCGACGAAGGAATACTTGCGTATTTCGAGGAGAAAAAATTACAAAGGTGCTGCATATCGGACATTTTAGACTTATTCGGTTCGGTTGCTGTTGCCTTAAAACCCATAGGGCTGTCATAACCGACAGCCCTGTTTTGAGAGGATAATATAAATGGCAGAAAACAAACGAGATTATTACGAAGTGCTGGGTGTAAGCAAGACAGCTTCTGACGATGAAATCAAAAAAGCCTACCGTAAGGTTGCAAAGCAGTATCACCCTGACCTTAATCCCGGTGATGCAACAGCCGAGGCTAAATTCAAGGAAGCAAACGAAGCTTATGAGGTGCTTTCAGACTCAGATAAAAAGGCAAGATACGACCAGTACGGCCACGCAGGTGTAGACCCCAATTTCGGAGCAGGCGGCTTCGGTGGCGGTTTCGGCGGTGGCTTCGGTGATTTTGACCTTGGCGACATTCTCGGCAGTATGTTCGGCTTTGGCGGTGGCGGCTTCGGTGGAGGCAGACAGCAGAATCCCAACGCACCGAGAAAAGGCTCAACAATTCAGACCAACGTTACAATTTCCTTTGAAGAAGCGGCAAAGGGCTGCAAGAAAAAGGTTAACATAACAAAGGTTGAAAGATGCTCCGAATGTTCAGGCAGCGGTGCTGCAAAGGGTACATCACCTGAAACCTGTCAGACCTGTGGCGGTCGCGGTCAGGTTCAGGTTCAGCAGAGAACTGCTTTCGGTGTAATGAGCACATCAAGACAGTGCAGTGCCTGTGGCGGTAAGGGTAAAATTGTAAAAACGCCCTGTCAGAAGTGTCACGGCACAGGAGCACAGAGCAAACAGCAGAGCGTTGAAATTGACATTCCCGCAGGTATTGACGACAGACAGTCACTTAATGTACGAGGCGGCGGTAACAGTGGAATCAACGGTGGTCCTGCAGGTGACCTTCGTGTAAACGTAAATGTAAGACCCCATCCCTTCTTTGAGCGTGACGGCTTCGATGTATGGTGCGAGGTTACCGTAACCTACGCTCAGGCTGCTTTAGGTGACACTCTTTATGTTCCCACTCTTGACGGAAAGGTTAAGTACGACCTTCCTGCAGGTACACAGCCCGGTGAAGTGTTCCGTTTCAGAAACAGAGGTATTCAGCAGCTTTCAGGCAGAGGCAAGGGTGACCAGTTTGTTAAAATCGTGGTTGACGTGCCTAAGAATCTTTCAAATGAACAGAAGGATATGCTGAGAAAATTCAACGATTCACTTCCCAATAAGCCCAAGAACAATATTCCCGATGAACCTATTGTGGGCGAGGAAAAGAAGAGCTTTTTCGACAGATTCAGATAAAAACTAAACCGCTGATTAATTTCAGCGGTTAGTTATCTTTGGAGGAAAAAACAATGAGAAGAAAAGACAGAGAACAAACAAAAGAGTTTGCACTTAAAGTTGCAGACAACTGCGATTATGCAGTGATGTCAATGGTTGACCCTGATGGCAATCCCTACTGTGTACCACTTTCAATTGTGAGAGAAGGAGAAAATCTTTATTTTCACTGTGCACTTGAAGGGTATAAGCTTGAATGTCTGAGAAATAACAACAATGTGTGCATTTCATGTGTAGGCAGAACAAAAAATGTTCCAGAGGAATTTACAACGGAATTTGAGTCAGCGATAATCAGAGGCAAAGCCTTTGAAGTGATCGAAAAAGAAGAGAAAATTCACGCACTGAAGCTTATCTGTCTTCGCTATGCAAAGAGTAATATGGCGAATTTTGATTCGGCAATAGAGCAGAGTCTTACACGCACAGGTATCTGGAAAATTGAAATTGAAGATATTACGGGTAAAGCAAAAACAGTATAATAACAACAAAGGAACTGCCATAAGAAAAAACAGTTCCTTTTAAATTTAATTAAATCCCTTGATTTGCCGTAGCTTATCTGTTAATATTAAATAGAGAAAAATTTAGGAGAAAAAATATGAAAGAAACAAAATTTTATCTTATAACCGATACCCATTACTTTGCCCCTGAGCTGGGCTGCAGCGGCCCTGAATATGACGATTTTATGCACTATGAGCAGAAATGCTTTGCAGAAACCGCAAGCATAAACCGCAGTGTAATTGACTATCTCAAAGAGGCTAAGGAA
This sequence comes from Clostridia bacterium, assembly GCA_017425745.1. Classification (GTDB taxonomy): domain Bacteria; phylum Bacillota; class Clostridia; order Oscillospirales; family Acutalibacteraceae; genus UBA6857. The sequence goes on from JAFOXT010000388.1 coordinate 10,206, forward strand.
GCCGATAATGTGCTTATTGCAGGTGACCTTTCCTTCAACGGTGAAATTGAAAGCCACCGTGAGTTTATTGCACTTCTTGATGAACTCAGAGAAAGCGGTAAAAACGTTTATGTAGTAACTGCTGACCACGACTTTAAATATGACGGAGATACCTTTGCTTTCGGCGAAAACGGCAGATACAGTCCTGAAGGCACAAAAAGAGAAGACCTTCCCGAGCTTTACAAAAGCTTCGGCTTCGGTCAGGCTATTGCTGAAGACAGAGAGCATCTTTCCTATGTTGCACAGATAGGTGAGGGCGTAAGACTTCTTGCACTTAACTGTGACTTCAAGAAAAAAGGAAATCACCACTTCAAGGAAGAACAGCTCCAATGGATAAAAGAACAAGCCCAAAAAGCCCGTGAAGACGGTCAGATGCTTTTCGCTATGAATCACTATCCCATTCTTGGCGGACAGCCTTTAATGGCCCTTATTGAGCCTATGAGCGTGCGTGATTCTCACGAAACTGCAACCTTCCTTGCAGATAACGGAATTCACCTTGTTTTCACCGGTCATATGCACAATCAGAGCATCAATTTCATTGAAACCGAAAAGGGCAA
>JAFOXT010000389.1 GCA_017425745.1 Clostridia bacterium
AATCGAGAGGACGCATAAGAGCCTTCTTTGCAAGGAGAGCTGCCTTATCGAATGTACCGCCGATACCAACGCCTACTACCATAGGAGGACAGGGGTTGGGGCCTGCAGTTTCAACTGTTTCAATAATGAAATCCTTGATGCCCTGAAGACCTGCTGAAGGCTTGAACATACGGATTGCACTCATATTTTCACTACCGAAGCCCTTAGGACCTACAGTAACCTTGATGTTTTCGCCGGGAACGATTTCTGTGTAAATCATAGCAGGAGTGTTGTCACCTGTATTACCGCGTCTTACGGGGTCCTTAACAACGCTCTTTCTGAGGTAACCGTTTGTGTAACCTCTTCTTACGCCTTCGTTTACAGCTTCTGTAAGGTCACCACCAACGATGTGTACATCCTGACCGATTTCAAGGAATACACAAGCCATACCTGTATCCTGACAGATGGGCACATTTTCTGCGTCAGCGATTTCGTAGTTCTTGATAATATCATCAAGAATACCCTGAGCAATTGCACCGTCTTCACAAGCACGGCAATTCTGAATTGCACACTTTACATCACCGGGAAGGTGTGTATTAGCTTCGATGCAAAGTCTTTCAACTACATCGATAATTACATCTGTTTTAATTTCACGCATTGTAAAAATACCTCCGATTATCTTTCGTGACGAGCGTAGTTAGGAAGAAGCATAGGTGAAACAGTACCTGTTTCAAGACCAGCAGCTTCGAGTTCCTTTGCATAAGCGTCAATGTGGTCAAGGTTCATTGCACCAAGCTCAATATCCTTAGCCTTAGCTGCTGCAGCCTTACCTGCGTTTCTGCCGAATACGATAATGTCGAGAAGTGAGTTACCCATAAGACGGTTTCTGCCGTGGATACCACCAACTGCTTCACCGGCAACAAGAAGGTTGGGAATAGCCTTTGTAAAGCCGTCGCCACCAATTTCAAGACCGCCGTTCTGATAGTGAAGTGTGGGATAAACAAGAATGGGTTCTTTTCTCATATCGATGCCGTAGTTGAGGTACATACGCATCATAGCAGGAATTCTCTTTTCAATTGTACCTTCACCGCCGAGGATTTCAATCATCGGAGTGTCAAGCCATACGCCGCTGCCGAGAGGAGTATCAACACCCTTGCCGTTTGCACATTCACGGATAATAGCTGAAGCTGAAACGTCTCTTGTTTCAAGAGGATGAGCATAAGCTTCACCGTCTTTGTTAACGAGCATTGCACCAAGTGAACGAACCTTTTCAGTTACGAGAGCACCGAAAATCTGTGAAGGATAAGCAACACCTGTGGGATGGTACTGAATTGTATCCTGATAAAGAAGAGGTGCGCCTGCTCTGTAACCGAGAATAAGACCGTCTGCTGTTGCACCGTAGTGGTTTGATGTGGGGAAGTTCTGATAGTGAAGTCTGCCTGCACCGCCTGTTGCAATAACAACAGTCTTAGCCTTAGCTACGAGGTAGTCACCTGTTTCCATATTAAGAAGAACTGCACCTGCAACCTGACCCTTATCGTCCTTGATAAGTTCAACAGCTGATGTGAATTCAATTACGGGAATCTTTCTGTTGATAACTTCGTCACGAACGTTACGCATAATTTCTGCGCCTGAGTAGTCCTTACAAGCGTGCATTCTCTTTCTTGAAGTACCGCCGCCGTGTGTTGTTACCATTCTGCCGTCTTCTTCCTTGTCGAACATTACGCCAAGGTCGTTGAGCCACTTGATAGCATCGGGAGCTTCCATTACAAGACGTCTGAGAAGCTCAGGTCTTGCAGCAAAGTGACCGCCGCCGAAAGCATCAAGATAGTGCTGTACGGGTGAGTCATTTTCCTTGTCAGCAGCCTGGATACCGCCTTCAGCCATCATTGTGTTAGCATCACCGATTCTGAGCTTTGTTACAACGATAACGTCTGCGCCTGCTTCGTTAGCTTCAATTGCAGCTGAGCAACCTGCACCGCCGCCACCGATAACGAGTACGTCTGTTTCATAATCAACCTTTGAAAGGTCAACCTTTTCCTTTAAAAGTCTGCTGTTTGAGTGAAGAAGCTCTGTAAGCTCCTTGGGAGCCTTTTCGCCCTTGTTGGGACCAACCTTGATTTCTGCAAAGCCGTCTTCTCTGTAGTCGGGGTGATAAGCCTTAAGAAGATTTTCCTTTTCTTCAGCTGTCATACGTCTGGGCTCTGTAGCCATACGTTCTTTTCTTGTTGCTTCTACCTTTTTGATAGATTCATACATTTCAGCAGTAAACATTGTTGTCCCTCCTTATTTCTCAATTTCTCTTGTGTTATAGAGTTCTTTCATTTCTGTGATGGGCTTCTGCATAACCTGCTCGATAAGCTCATCATACTGACCCTTGTTGATTTCTTCAACACGAACCTTAAGGTGTTCTGTTTCGGGAGCAAGATACTTACCTGTAAGTCTTCTTGCAAGAAGACCAACCATAGGATGTGAAATTTCAGCGGGACATCTTACTGAACAGCAGCCGCATGAAACGCAGTCGAATGATTCTTCTGCACACTTTTCAAGTTCGCCTCTCTGAGCGTAAGCGATGTACTGCATAACGTTGAGGTCCTGAGTACAAGCCTTTGTACAAGCGTTACAGCCGATACAGCTGTAAATTTCAGGATAAAGCTCCATCATAATCTGCTGTGTGGGCTTGATTTCATCCATTGAATAAGTTCTCTTATCTGTGGGGAAGAAGGGAATTGAAGCAACATACATACCGTCTTCAACCTGCTTCTGACAAGCAAGACAAGTTTTGAGTGTGTTGTCACCCTTGATTCTGTAAATTGTTGCGCAAGCACCGCAGAAGCCGTGACGGCAACCGCAACCTCTTGTAAGTGAGTAGCCTGCATATTCCATAGCGGTCATAATTGTTTTGTCGCCGGGAACTTCATATTTCTTGCCGAAAAAATATACGTTAACCATGTTACTCATAGTTTTTCTCTGTCCTTTCATTAATATTCGTTGGGTAATTCGTCAACCTCATCGCAACGGAAAACGGGGCCGTCCTTGCAAACATACTTTGAACCGATGTTGCATCTGCCGCATTTACCGATACCGCACTTCATACGAAGCTCGAGAGTTGTGTAAACCTGTTCCTTTGAATAGCCCATTTCAATAAGAGCTGCAAGAACAAATTTAATCATAATCGGAGGACCGCAAACGAGAACTGTTTTGTCCGCACCGAGCTCAAGCTCTTTAAGGTAAGCAGGTACAAAACCTACATGACCGTCCCAGCCTTCCTGAGGTCTGTCGATTGTAAGGTGTACATTTACGTCCTTTGAGTTCATCCATACTTCATTGATTTCCTTGAGCTGAACAAGGTCATCAGCTGAACGTGCACCGTAAAGAATGTCTACCTTACCGTAATTATCACGATTGTCAAGGACATAGTTAATTACACTTCTGAGGGGTGCAAGACCGATACCGCCGGCAACAAAGAGAAGATCTTTGCCCTTGAGAGCAGTTTCAACGGGGAAGTTGTTTCCGTAGGGTCCTCTTACCATAATTTCATCCCCTACCTTAAGCTCGTGGAGATAATCGGTAAGCACACCACACTTTTTAATGCTGAATTCCTGATATTCCTTGTTTGTGGGTGATGAGGTAATTGAGAACATAGCCTCACCAACACCGGGTACACAGAGCATTGCACACTGACCGGGAAGGTGCTCAAAAAGCTTTCCGCCCTCGGGAGCATTTACTCTGAATGTTTTAACGTCGGGAGTTTCCTGACGAATATCTGTAACGATACCAACCATAGGCACAAGAGTGTCAAGGTTGTAATTATCGTGGCAATGACAGTCACACATTACTTATTTACCCTCCTTCTGAAAGGCCTTGATAACCTTAACAATGTTTGTTGAAGCAGGACACTTATCAACGCATCTGCCGCAACCTACGCATGAATACATTCCGTCATTGTTTGCAGGGAAGTATACAAGCTTATGCATAAATCTCTGACGGTAACGCTGCTTCTGGCTTGTTCTGTTGTTACCGTGAGCCATCATTGTGAAATCTGAATACATGCATGAGTCCCAGCAACGGTAACGCTGAACGCCCTTGCCTGTATTGTAGTCCTTGATGTCATAGCACTGACAAGTGGGACAAACAAAGGTACATGTACCGCAAGCAAGACATGACTTGTAAAGCTCATCCCAAACGGGTGAATCGAACTTTTCTTCTGTCTTGGTGCCGTCCCAGCCTTCAAGTGAAAGGTTCATATAAGGAAGCTTTTCAACTACAGTTCTGATAGCTTTTTTAATCATTTCTACCTTTTCTGCGTCGCCTTCCTTAAGGAAATCCTTGCACTTTTCTGTAAGAGCTTCACCCTTTTCGGTGTTAGCCTTCCAGAAATATTCTCCGCCGAAGTTCCAGAGAGTTACGTCGCCCTGAGGCTCAGCACAGTCAATGCCGAAAACCTTACAGAAGCAGCTTTCTTCGGGTTCACCGCAAGCCATTGTTACGATTGTGCCCTTTTCTCTTCTTGCCTTATAGAAGGTGTCAACGGGATCTGAAAGGAATACCTTATCAAGTACTTCAATGCCCTTCATATCGCAGCCCTTCACACCGAAGAGAACGAATTCTTCATTCTGAAGCTCTTCCTGTGAAATTCTGTACTTTCCGTCCTCTGTCTTAACACTGTAAAGTGTTTCGCTCTGAGGGAAGAAAGCTTCTTTTGCTGACTTGACAGTTTTGAGAGTGTCAAGATCAACATCTGTATTTTCATTATATCTTACATAGTTTGTCTGACCGCTCACTCTTCCGGGAAGGTAGAGAGGCTGATTTTCCCCGATAAACTTGAGTAATGCGGCAAGATCTGTTTTAGTAATCTTTTTCATCTGCATTATCTCCTTTCGCCGGGTTCAAGGTCATCGAAGGTGAAATCTGTAAGAGGTGTTTCATCTTCTACATTATTACCTGCCTGATATTCGCCGTAGTATGTGTTGATATCCTTGATGAACTTTCTGTTGAAAAGGTGAAGAGGAATACCCTGGGGGCAAACTCTTGAGCATTCACCGCAGTCTGTACATCTGCCTGCAACGTGGAATGCACGGATGATGTGGAACATCTTTTCTTCAAATTCATCAACGTTAGCCTTCTGTGCTGAATCGAACTTTGTGCTGTCGAATACGCACTTTCTGCATGAGCAAGCAGGACATACGTTTCTGCAAGCATTACATCTGATGCACTTGCTGAGCTCGTTCTTGAAGAATTCGAACTTCTGCTCGGGTGTCATATTTTCAATTGCTTCAACGCCCTGGAATCTTTCTGAATCAAGAGTGTCAGCACTTTCAAGTGCAAGCTCGTCATAGATTCTGTGCTCCTTGCCCTTACATACGTGGCATCTTTCGAGCATTGCATCCTTATATGAAACTGTCTTTTCACCGTAGATTGTGTCAATCTTAAGTGTATCGCAAGCACCGTCAATTTCAGCACCGCTGATTTTTTCAATACCCTTTACACCTTCAGCCTTGATTCTTTCAATATCAAGCTTACCCTTACAGCCGATACCGATAATGTAAGCCTTTTCACGGTCTACTCTGTGCTCCTTCATAAGCTGTACGAATGAGTAGCTGTCGCAGGGCTTGAGAAGAACAAGTGTCTTGCCTTCAAGAGCTGAAGCAGCAATCATATACTTTGAAAGGTTTGCACCGCAGAAGCCGTCATATACGAATTCTGAAAGCTCATCTGCATTATTGAAGAACGCAGGCTCGGGATTGTAGGGAAGATCGCCCTTTTTCCATCCGAGAACACGATTTACTGTGCCGTTTTGGAGGAGTTCTTTCATTCTGTTAATTAATCCTTGCATCTCAGATCCCCCAATCTCTTATTCGGACCCATTGCACGTACTGTGTCAACGAAGTCGTTCATTGTATTTGAGAACTTTACACCTTCAGCAGCTGATACCCATTCAACACGGGTTCTGCCTCTTTCAATACCCATATAGTCGAGCATTGAGAAGAGAAGTGTCATTCTTCTTCTTGCATAGTAGTTACCTGTGCTGTAGTGACAGTCACCGGGATGGCAACCACAGATAATAACACCGTCAGCTCCCTTTTCAAATGCACGGAGAATAAACATGGGGTTTACTCGGCATGAGCAAGGAACACGGATAATTTTTACGTCTGCAGGATAAGCAAGTCTGCTGCTGCCTGCAAGGTCTGCACCTGCGTAGCTGCACCAGTTACAGCAGAAGGCTACTATTTTCGGCTTGAATTCTGTATTTATCGACATATAGCATCCACCTCCGCAAGAATCTGTCTGTTTGAGAAGCCCTGAAGGTCCATAGTACCTGAAGGACAAGTAACTGTACAAGCACCGCAGCCCTGACAAAGAGCTGAGTTAACAACTGCAACACGGCGGTTTTCTCTGATACCGTGGTCATTGATTTCCTTAACCTCGTAAGAAATTGCACCGTAGGGACAAACGTTTGCACAAGAGCCGCAACCGTTACACATAAGCTCATCGGGCTTAGCTGTGCAGGGATTGGTAAGGAGCTTATCCTTAGCAAGAAGACCTACTACCTTAACAGCGGCAGCACCTGCCTGTGAAACTGTTTCGGGAATATCCTTGGGGCCCTGACATACACCTGAAAGGAATACACCGGCTGTGGGTGATTCAACAGGACGAAGCTTGGGATGTGCTTCTGTGAGGAAGTTGTTTGTGTCAATACTTGCTGTAAGCATTGTAGCAATCTTTCTTACTGAAGGATTGGGTTCAACTGCTGCTGCAAGAACAACAAGGTCAGCCTTAACCTTAAGCTGCTTGTTATCAATAAGGTCAACACCGTGAACAGTAAGTGAGCCGTCTGGTTCGGGAGTAACCTTACCAACCTGACCCTTAACGTAGTTTACGCCGTATTCTTCAACCGCTCTTCTGTAGAATTCGTCGAAGTTCTTACCGGGTGTACGAACGTCAATATAGAATACTGTTACGTGAGTGTCGGGATATTTATCTCTGATAAGCATTGCGTGCTTAGCTGTGTACATACAGCAGATTTTTGAGCAATAGGGCTTGCCCTTGTCTTCGCTGCAACGTGAGCCAACGCACTGAATGAACACGATTTCCTTGGGATCCTTACCGTCTGAAAGGCGCTCAAGGTGACCCTTTGTGGGGCCTGCAGCGTTCATAAGTCTTTCAAGCTCAAGTGAAGTGATTACGTCCTTGCTGTCGTTATAGCCATATTCACCGAGGTTATCAAGCTTAATGATGTCAAAGCCTGTTGCAACAACAATTGCACCGTACTTCTGAGTAACGATTTCGTCCTGCTGAGTGTAATCAATTGCGCCTGCCTGACAGAACTTTTCACAAACACCGCACTTGCCTGTCTTCAGCTTTGTGCACTGAGTGGGGTCAATAACGGGAACGTTGGGAATAGCCTGAGCGAAGGGTGTGTAGATTGCTGTACGGTTGTTGAGGCCCTGATTGAACTCACTGGGAGCCTTTTTGCTGGGACATTTTTCCATACATACACCGCAGCCTGTGCACTTGTCCATATTGACATAACGTGCCTTTTTGCGGATATCTACTGTAAAGTCACCTACGAAGCCTGAAACCTTTTCGATTTCACTGTAGGAATAGATTGTGATTTTTTCGTGTGCAGCTGCATCAACCATTTTAGGAGTAAGAATACAAGCTGAACAGTCAAGTGTGGGGAAGGTCTTATCAAGCTGAGCCATCTTACCACCGATTGAAGGTGTCTTTTCAACGATGTCAACTTCATAGCCTGCGTCAGCAATATCAAGAGCTGACTGGATACCTGCGATACCGCCGCCGATTACAAGAGCTCTTTTTGTAACTCTGCTTTCACCGGGCTTAAGTGAAGTGTTAAGGCTTACCTTAGCAACTGCAGCTCTCATAAGAATAACTGCCTTTTCGGTACCCTCTGCGATATCCTTGTGAATCCATGAGCACTGCTCACGAAGGTTTGCAATTTCAACCATATAGGGGTTGAGGCCTGCTTTTTCAGCACATTTTCTGAAGGTTGCTTCATGCATACGTGGTGAACAGGAGCAAACAACAATACCTGAAAGGTTCTTTTCCTTGATTGCCTGAGCAATCTTCTCCTGACCTGCTTCTGAACACATGTACTGATATTCTTCGGCGTGAACTACGCCCGGCTCAAGCTTAGCCATTTCTACAACTTTATGAACATCTACAGTTGCAGCAATATTACTGCCGCAATGGCAGACAAATACACCAATACCGCGCATAAATTCACCTCCTGTACTTTCTGAATGCGCTCACGAGAAGCTGCTGAGGAAGGTCTTCATCAATAAGTGCGGGAATTTCATCCGCCTTAAGATAGTTACCACCCTTTTCTCTTACTACAAGCTGTCTTGCAGCGTCAACAATTTTGCCCGGCTTAACATTTCTGGGGCAACGCTCAACACAAGCGAAGCATGAAAGACACATCCAGAGTGATTCACACTTTGCAAGTGATTCGATATCCTCGTTTACAACGTAGGAAACGAACTGATGAGGCTTGATATCCATAGCATCAAAAGCAGGACAAGAAGCTGAGCACTTACCGCACTTCATACATTTGAGAGGGTTAGTGCCGCTGATTTCCTTGATCTTTTCTGCCTGTGATTTATTTGTCTTTTCCACTTATGCGTCAACCTCCTCTTTTACACCGAGGGCTTCAGCAAGAAGCTCTGTGAAATAAACTACGGGAAGATCTGTGTCTGTGCCGTGGGTAAGATTGTACTGACAAAGGGGGCAAGCTGTAATAAGCATTTCTGCGCCGAAGCCTGCAGCACTGTCCATAACCTTCTGGCTCATGCTCACTGAAAGGTCTTTTGCCTTAAGTGATACATAACCGCCGCAACATTCGTTGCGATAGGGATAGATTACGGGCTCAGCACCGATTGCACGGATAAACTCTTCAATAATGGTGGGATTTTCGGGATTGTCAAAAGCAATAATGTCACTGGGACGAAGAAGAAGACAACCGTAATAAGCACCGATTTTCTTGCCGGTGAGAGGGTTAACAACCTTCTTCTTGAGCTCATCAAAACCGATACGGTCACGAATCACTTCAAGGAAGTGGAGAACCTCTGTTTCACCAAGATAAGGTTCATCGAGTTTCAGGTAGTTGTTTGCTCTTACTCTGATATCCTCTACATTCTTCATGTCATCATTTACTCTCTTGACAACATGGTAGCAAGCAGAACAAAGAGTTACAAGGTCCTGACCTTTTTCTTTTGCCTCGTTAAGCACACGAACAGAAGAAAGCTTTGTAGCAATTTCATCACTGCTAAGGGGATAAACGCCGCCGCAGCACTGCCAGTTTTCTGCTTCCTCCAGCTCAAAGCCGAGGGCTTTTGCCGATGCTCTTGCATAGTCATCCAGTTTTTTCGCCTTAGTTCTTAAGGTACATCCCGGATAATAACTGTACTTCATACATCTACGATCCTTTCTATTTTTATTGCGACCGATTGCTCGGTCCCCTCCATGCCGGAAACGTTCGACGCTTCTGTCAGGTCTCCATACTTCTCTCCTTGAGAAAGTCGCAAAACACCAACATAGATTATTCAACTAATAATACCATTTTAAGAAAAAAATATCAACACTTTACGGCATTTTTTTCGCTTTATTTTGCTCCATTTTTTGTGTTTTTTTGCATTTTTTTCTCAGCGTCTGAAAATCTTTGTCTGCAGCAACTTTAATACAGATTTTTCATCACAAAAAAAAGAAAAAAGAGCAAGGGAAAATCCCCTGCTCTGTTATATAAAATTTATCAGTCGTCAAGACCCTTGCCTGTTGAAATTTCAGCAACTTCTGCTGTTGACACAGCCATT
>JAFOXT010000390.1 GCA_017425745.1 Clostridia bacterium
AATCCGCTTCAATGAAAACGATTGCCGTCCTATCGGCCGTACAGCCCGCGGTGTTAAGGCTATTGAGCTTAAAGAGGGCGACGAGGTTATCGGTATGTGCGTAATAAGAGAAAATGACGACGGCAAGAGCAAGATTATGACAATTGCTGAAACAGGTCTCGGCAGACGCAGTGAAACTGAAGAATACCGCGTTCAGACAAGAGCAGGTAAGGGTGTTCTCAACTACCATATTGAAAAGTACGGTATTGTTGCCGCAGTTGATATGGTTAACGACGATGACGACGTAATTCTTATTGCTTCAAACGGCATTATTATCCGAATTGCAGCCGAACAGATCAACACTGTTTCAAGAACATCAAAGGGTGTTCGTGTAATGAGAATTGGCGAAGAGGATAAGGTAGTTTCTGCAATTGCCGTTCAGAAAGAAGAAACAGACGAAGCTTCTGCTGAAGAAGGCGCTGAAGGCGAAACAGCAGAAGAAGCATCAGAAGAATAATAAAAAAGAGTTAAGAGTGGAGAGTTAAGAGTTAAGATGAGGGGCTTCGCCGATTATATCCGTCTTAACCAACTGCAATTCTTTAATATATGTTCGCCAAAATAATTTGATAAATTTGGCGGGCAGAGTTTGCTTTTCAGAATATGCAAAAACGAATAAAATTAACTCTTTACCATTATTTTCTCTTATAAATTCCGCAGAAGAATTGTCTACCGATTAGTTGAGAGTAAAGTTGCGACCATATCTTAATTCTCAACTCTTCTATCTCAACTCTTAAATCAAAGGAATGATATAAATGGCAAAGAAGAATAAAGAAAAAAAGGCTAATCCCGTTTCAGCCTTTCTCTGGAAGGATAAAAGACGCAGAGCGAAGAATTTTTACTTTCTGCTTATGCTCCTTGTGGTAACTGCTGCAGTGGGTATGGGCTTTATCGGTGAAAAGCTGGAAATTATGGATACCGGTGACGATAAAATTGTAACCGAAGCGCCGCAGGACATTGTTTTTGAAGAGGAAGACCTGCAGATGATGGAAGCAATCAGTCAGGCAGGCTCACTTAACGACTATCTTTTTCAGTGGGCAAATAACGGCGGTGAGCTTTACAGCAGTAAAAACGTTATAAATGTGCTTCTTGTGGGTCTTGATTCAAAGGATGCCCTTGAAAACGGCGGACGAAGCGACTCTCTTATTCTTGTTTCTCTCAACAAGAAGGAAAAGAAAATTTATATGACCTCCTTCTTCCGTGATACATGGTGCTATATGAATGTATCAAACGGTATGTACAGCAAAATCAATGCGTCATATTTCTATGGCGGTCCAACAGGTCTTATTGATACAATCGAGAAGAATTTCAAGGTTGATATTGACTATTATGTTGCCGTTGACTTCTCTTCATTTGTGGATATTATTAACGCTCTCGGCGGTCTCACAGTTGAGGTTCAGGAGTATGAAGCAGAGTATATCAACCGCACAACAAAGCACACAATTGAGCACGGCCCTGCAGTTAAGCTGACAGGTGCTCAGGCCCTTGTTTTTGCGCGTATCAGAAAGAGCGATGCAGACAGTGACGTAAGCAGAACAAGACGTCAGAGACAGGTTATTACATCCTTTATTGAAAGTGCAAAAGGTGCATCAATTTCACAATTGAATGACGCTCTCGATATGCTTTTCAAATATGTAAAAACTGACCTTACTGAGATGCAGATTATTTCTTATGCAACTCAGGCACTTGCTAACGGCTGGATAAATTACGATATTGAGCAGTACACCTTAAGCGATGAAAATATTTTCAAAGCAGGCTATGTGGGTAATACTTCAGTTGTATTTATAGATTTTCCTCTTGCTGCCAATACTATACAAACCACCATATACGGGGACTCTAACGTAGTTCTTGACGAAAACAGAATCAAAATTTTCAACCTTGTTTCAAGGTTCGCGTGAGGTAAAATAAAATGGAATATATAGGAACAAAGCACGAAGTCAAAGCAACAGTAACAGATGAAGTAACAGCAGCAAAAATGAAAAGCGGTTCTCTTGCCGTTCTTGCAACTCCCTTTATGGTTGCTCTTATGGAGCAGGCTGCAGCTGAGCTTTGCGAAAAATTTACACAAGAGGGAATCTCAACTGTAGGCACCTCTCTCAACATCAAGCACCTTGCTCCCACACCGGTTGGTGCTGAGGTAAAAGCGGTTGCAGAGCTTCTTTCCTTTGACGGTAGAAAAGCTGAATTCAAGGTTGAAGCATACGATGAAATCGGCCTTATAGGTGAGGGTACTCACGAGCGTTTTACCATAAAAATTGACAGGTTTATGGAAAAGGCAAATGAGAGAAAAATTAACAATTAAATTCTGATTTTA
>JAFOXT010000391.1 GCA_017425745.1 Clostridia bacterium
AAGCGTTGATTTCTTCATTTTCTGTGAACATTGAACGGATATCGTTATCAGTGAGAATATATCCTACCTGATCATTGCAAAGACCGAAGCAAAGAAGCTTTTCAACCTTTGCCATATCCTTCATAGGTGCATAATTCCAGCTTGTATTATTCCAGCTGAGCTCCTTTGGAATTGCTCCGCCCCAAAGAATTTCGGGTGAAATTTCACCGGGAATAAGTGCAACACCAATCTTGTTGCCAAGCTCCATATAGCCAACTTCAGAAATTACATAAAAATCCTTTGTAACAACGGGATTAATAATACCTTCTCTTGCTGCAAGAATGTGGATAGGATTATCAGCTTTGATAGCAACCTCCTGAAGCTTGATGTTAAGCACGGGGTCAAGCATAATTTCGTTGCTTATACCCATAACTCTTTTTGCAAGCTCAATGCCGTAGCCTTTAACTACACCTATTCTGCCTGAACCAACGGGCTTGATATAGTCTTTTTCTGTTGTAATAGCAAGCTCAGCGCCCTGTACATAAACTACATCAGCACCTGTTGTTGCTTTTGCATATTCCTTGAAATAGTACGGGAAGTCTGAAGAAATTGCTGTATCGCTTGCGCTGAAGCTTGTGCAGTGAATACCTGCTTCGCATACCCAGATTTCGTTTGAAGCTTCGTCAGCGGGATCAAAACGGAAGCGGTGGATTTCACCGTCAAAGGTAATGGGCTTACGCTTGTCATACATAAGATCTTTTGCATCAGCGCTGCCGTAATAAAGGGTGCCTGCTTCCATATCGTTAACTGCTTCAGTGATTGTTTCAGTAACAACATTGAAGAGGTTGTCCATAAACTTTTGTGTCTTGCCTGTCTGAAGATTGTTTTTGTTGCCCAGAAGGCTCATGCCCGGATTAAGGAAAATTGCAGGTACAAGAGCAACACCCATACCGAGAGTATCAATAAGTGAATGCTGATGAAGTGTGGAAATATTGATGCTGATGATATTTTTTTCCTGAGCAAATGCTGAAAGTCTTTTTCTTATTTCAAGAACATCGCCTCTTGAAAAACCGTAACCGTCAATAACTGCCTGAACAACAATTCCGCTTGTGCCGTCAGAAATTGCGTACACATTTACACCCTGGTCATCAAGAATTTCTGTGGGAGCCTGACCCTTGATGGGCTGAAGACCGCCTGCCATAAAGTATTCACCGCTTAAGATATCAAGACCCTCGAGAAGTGAGCCGTAGCCGTAGCCCATGCTCCATTCTGAGTCAGCTGAAGTCTCTGTCACAAACTTTTCTTCGCCGCCAAAGAAGGAGTCGGGAGTTTGATAGTCGTCGTAATTCTGCCAGGATTTGCCCCAGTCAAGACCGGGAACAAAACGGTTGATAAATACACCCAGACCTTTTACGAGGGTATCAAGTCCCATGTAGAAAAAAGCTTCAACTTTTTTGAGCGGACCTTCCGAAATGTCAACTTTTGACGCTGCTGAAACGGGCATTGCTGCAATAAGACCGAGCAGTACCACTGTTAAAATCAGAGCAATCACTTTTTGGAATGTTTTCATAGTTATTTCTCCATTCTTATGAATTTTGTTCTGTAACTTGATATTACCAAAAAATCTCATTTTTTTCAATATTTTATTTCAAAAAAATACAAAGCTGCATATGAAAACTTTATTCTGAGAACTTAAAAGCTATAATAAAAATCCCTGACTCTTCTCGATGAAAAGTCAGGGATAATTTTTTTATTCACCGACAGGCTTATTTGTTAAGGTTATTTTTATCAGCTTAGCCATATCAGGCTTACCCGCAGAAGTGTCTTTGTCGCCGAAAATCATAACATCTTTTTTGCTGTTGCATTTTTGCCAGTAGGGAAGTCCGTCAGTGTTGGGATTGCCGTTTTTAACAAAGCTGCAAAGGTAGGAGCTCATCTCATCGCTGAGAGTGTAATCCTTATCTGTCATAGGTCTCCAGCAGTTTTTAAGTGTGCCGAACCAATACCAAAGGTCACTGCTGTGCCACGCGCCCTTATCGTCACCGGGAAGCATTCTTTCAAAATGCCATACATAAGCACCGTTTTTCGTGCCCCACTTTCTTGTCATAGGGTGAAGAAACGCAGGTGCAATATCGTGGCTTGTTGAACCTATCATATAGGGAATATTTTTTGGCAAAGCTTTTTCTTTAATTAAAATTCCGTCTTTTACCGGTGAGGCTGACATCATACCGCCTTTAAGATTTTTCCATTCTCTGAAAAGCACCTCAGGCGAAATTTTACGGAATTCACTAAGGTTAGCTGCACCTGTTTTTGCCATAACCTCTTTCCAGAATTCGTAGTTTTTTTCGGGGGCTGATGTCATAAAAGAACCCATACCCACACCGCTTGACATAACTGCAGAACGGAAAAGTCCGTCAGTTAAATCACTCTGACAAAGATGCTGAACACTCATAGCTCCTGCACTCTGTCCCATAACAGTAATTTTTTCTCCGTCACCGCCGAAAGCGCTGATGTTTTTCTTAACCCACTTAAGTGCGGCTATCTGATCAAAAAGACCGTAATTACCTGTATGGCCGGCTTCCTCTTTAAGCTCAGGCAGACAAGCAAAGCCCATAGGTCCCAGACGGTAGTTGATTGTTACAGCAACAACACCTTTTTTTGCCCATACAGGACCGTCAAAATGCTTTTCGTGTCCGCAACCACCAGTAAAGCCACCGCCGTGTATATACACTAAAACGGGCATTCTGCTGCTTTCTGAAGCATCTTCCGGAGTCCAGATATTGAGGAAAAGACAATCCTCGTCGTAGGTATAGGTTTCGCCCTTACGAAATTCGTTATAATAGAAAATCTTGCCCGGATTTTCCTCTTCGTTATAGAAGGCACGGGGCTGATAAGAACAGTTGCCGTAAGAGGTAGCATCGTAAACGCCGTTCCACTTTTCTGTTATTACGGGATAAGCCCATCTTTCAGCTGTTGCATAGCGTATGCCTTTGAAAGCAATTACACCATCGGCAGCTGAGCCCTTGATTTCACCGCAGGGAGTAGAAATAACTGTATTCATACTTACTGCTCCTTCTGAGCTTTTTTGAATTCGTCAATTTTGTCTCTTGTTTCTTTGTCCATATTCCAAAGGAACTTGAATGCAGCCCATGAGCCGAGAACAAAAATACCGGGAAGAAGAACGCAGAGCACCTTGATGCCTGAAACAGTTCCTGCTGCTTGAATTTTAAGCTCAGCGTCATAGCCGATTACACCAAGAAGAAAAATAGCAGCCGAATTACCGATAGTCTGACCTACGCGGCGTGAAAGATTGAAGGTGCCGTAAATTGAGCCTTCAGTTCTTTTGCCTGTAATCATTTCGTTATAGTCAATTGCTTCACTTACAAGACCCCACTGCATATAAATGGACATACTTGCAAGGCCGAGAGCCATATTGCTGATAATAATATGAACATAGGGGTTAACGGCTGTTATCATATGCAGACCGAAAAGACCGATATAAAGAACAGAGCCTGCAAGAAGACCTATACGGATGAATTTTTCAAGTCCGAACTTTTTAGCAAGATAAGGTCCGCCGAGAAGAGTAATCATCATAAACGGTGCAGAAGCAATTGAACCGTAGGTTACAAGTGCAAGGTCATCGTAAACAATGGAGAACATATAGTTTGTAAGGGTGTTGCTTACATACTGCATCATACATATGCAAAGACCGTGGATGCAAAGAGCAAGGAAGGGTCTGTTTACACGGAAAACGTTAATGATATCTGTAATTTTAATGTTCTGCTGTTCTTTATCCTGAACATCAGCAACAGTTCTTTCTTCAGTAAGAGCATAGTGGCCGAGACACATTGCAAAACCAATTAAAGCACAGATAACAGCACCTACTGCATAACCTGTTGAGTTTGTCTGACCGAATTTTTTAATAAGCATAGGCATAAGCATAACGGGTATAGCGTTACCCACAGCAGAACCGAAGCCTCTTGCTGATGAAAGGGTAGCACGTTCCTGGTCGTTGTCAGCCATTGCTGAGAGAAGAGAGCCCATAGGAATGTTAAACATAGTGTAGGCGCCTTCATAGAGAATTTTAAGACCGAAAAGAACGCACACAAGTGAAAGACCTTCAAAAAGAGAGGGGACAGACCAGAGGGCGATAAAGCTTACGCAGAGAAGCGGAGCACTTCTTAAAAGCCAGGGACGGAATTTTCCTTTAGGGTTATGTTTTTTTGCAAAGGATTTATCCATAAATGCACCCATAAGAGGGTCATTTATAAAGTCCCACACATTCCAAACTGCAAGAAGAATTGCCAGCAGAGCTGTGTCAATTTTCAGTGCATCGGTGCAGTACATTGAAAATGTGCTGCCCATAATAGCGAAGGTCATACAACCGCCTGCGTCACCGAGACCGTAGCCGATTTTATGCTTTAATGTAAGACCTGACGATTTATCCGATTTTGTTTTAGTCATATGTAGCTCTCCTTAAAATTAGTTTTTATGTATCAGAGGATTATACAAATCCGAGGAATCTCTGAATGATGTTTGCCATTTTCATAAATATGTTTCTGATAGCAATAATCCACGCTTCAAATGTTTTGATTGTGGTTGTGCCGCCTTCAGAGGAAGCCTGAAATTCAGAGGTGGTGTTGCTCATCCAGTAAATTATACCCTTTGAATCTTTGAAAGATACGTTATATCCGTTAGCGTTTACTGTAGTAACATTTGGATAAGGCTTGCCGTCAATTGTAAAGAAGTCATACTTAATTGTGGTGTACAGTCGGTGGTTTGAATCTGCCTTTGTTCCGTCAGGGTTAAGTACTTCGCCAAAGGTTGATAAACGGCACTTAGCGGGCTTGGTATTGTATTCGCAGATCTTTTCCCACTGAGGCTCAACATTAAGGGTATAGTTTACGAGAGGGTCCTTATTGCTTGCGAAAACCCAGATTGCAACATCTTTTGTTTTCTGAATATCTTCGGTGCTTCTTGTACCTGTTGCAGCAAGAGGATAGATTCCTGCAAAATATTCAGGATAAGCAATTGCAAGGTCCCATGTCATTTCACCGCCTGCTGATGAGCCACCGACAAATATTCTTGAGGTGTCTACATTTTCAGCGTGTTTTTCAATAAAGCCGTCAATAAGTTCACGAAGAGGCTCAACAAATGATTTGTTCCAGTACTGATGCTTATCTTCAGGACAACGGGGTAAAATCAAGTAAGCGCCGCCTGCGTTCTGCCATTTTGACTGAAGCTCCTGTGAAGCCCAGGTAACGAAATGGCTGTCGTCAAGCTGTGAGCCTACATATGAACCATGGCCGATACCGTGGATGTAAATAACAACGGGATATTTTCCGGTATCATTTGCACTTACGGGTGAGTAGTAATAATAATCAAGGGCATAACCGTTGCTTTCATCAGCAACGTCAAATTCAAATTCGGCTCTGAGTTGCTCAAGACCTACTGAAAGGGGTAATGCGGTTTTGGGGTTTTCAACTGCATATGCACCTGTTGCGAAACAAGAGAGCATAAGAGTGAAAATTAAAAAGAGCGAAAGCAGTTTCTTTATAGTGTTCATAATAATCACCTCAAATAAATAATCCTTTTATTATTAACTTTAACTATACTACATTATTAGTTAAAAATCAACGAAATTTATTTTAATAAATATAAATGAAAACTCCCTGATTAAGCATTGCATCAGGGAGTGTAGTATTATTTTTTCAGCAGCGGCATCTCTGTCATTCTCAGTCTTGCACAGCCGTAAGGACAAAGGTCAATTTCTTCAGCTTCAGCTACCGGTTCTGTAGATTCAGGTGTTGTTCTGCAAATTGATTTATACGGGAATTTGAGTCCCCAGTTAATCTTCTGCATTTTTGCCTTAATTGTTACGGGCGGGTTATCCTGTGAGAAAGGAATCTTACCTGATGAACGGTAATCGACTTCAAATCCGTTATCTGCAAAGCCGTAATTCCATGAAGAAGTAGGAATAAACTGATAATCACAGTAGGGGAATTTGCGTTCAACACCTTTTCTTGTGTATTCGCGCATTTTCTTTTCATAGGCAACGGGAACTGAGAAAAGCAGCGAGCCCATCTGCATAACATAAAGATTGTTGGGTCTTTCCTTGAGAACCGGTTCTGCAGAAAAATCAATTTCAATTTCTGTTTTGCCGCTTTTGATTGAAAAGCTGAGATCCCATGTTTCTGTTGCTGCACCGTTGACCTTAAGCTCTTTTGCAAAAGACGGAATACGTACAACAAAATCAAAATCCTTTTCAGAATCTATACTGTAGTGCAGCTTGTTGTTAAAGGGATAGTCGGTTTCAAGACGGATAGTAACATCCTCGGTTTTAAGAACAGATGGTACAGTAACTGCACTGATTATAGTATTACCGTTGTGCATAAATGAAGAAAGTGCAAATTTTGGCCAGCCCTGATTGAAGTTTGCAGTGCAACAGCCAAAGTTCGGTTCAAGACCGAAGTTGTTTGCATAAGGGCCGTTTGTGCTCCAGGGAGCCATAATCATAGTTTTCTGACAGGCAATCTGATTGACCTGCTGAACATACTGATGAGTCCACATATCCTCACTGAGAGTGGCAGGAAGTGCATTGAATGCAAGTACCTCAAGTCGCTCAGCCCATTTGTTGTCGCCTGTGTGAGCGAAAATTTCCTCGTAGGAATACATCTGCTCAACAACAGCGCAAAGCTCAGTACCCTTTGTGGGGTCAAGACCTGAAAGTACCTCATCACCGGTAAAGCCCTCAAAGCAGGTGCCGTTATATTTATCCAGAAAGGCACGGAATCTCTCTGCTCTGTCGGTGTATTTTTCACCGAGAATACTGTGAGACACAGCTTCACTTTTGAGCATCATTGTCATATTTACTATATGGGTGTTCATCTGCCATACGTGGCTGGGTTTAATCCACTTGTAGTTGGTTGTTGCATAATCAAAGCCCTGATTTTTTATGATTCTCGCAAGGTCTTTAATCCATTCCTCACCGTATTTTTCATAGAGGAAGTTAATTGAAATGAAAGACTCAAACCATCTGAATTTACCCCAGCCGAAGAGAGTGATTTCTCCGCTTTTGAGCATTTCGTAGTAATTTTTCATTACTCTGTAAATTACATCGGGAATTCTTTCGTCGCCTGAGCAGTCATAATAAACCTTAAGCACCTTGCAGATAAGCTGCACAGCCCAGGTGTCGTATTTTTTTCTTTCCTCTTTTTTGCAGGGACAAATCCAGCCGTCAGTATCCTGCGCGGCAATAATGGCATCTATATATTTTTTTGTTATCCCGATCATTTCTTCGTTTTCCAAAAGATATGCAAGAGGTATGAAGCCGTCAAGCCAATAGGGCACTCTTTCCCAACCATCACGTTTTCCGCCAATCCAGGCGCTGTCACGGATATCGGGCCATATTTTATGAAGGTTACCGCTTAAGCCCTCAGCCTGAATTTCAAGCTGTCTTCTGAGCCAGCCCTCAGGCTTAATTTCGTTTGTTGTGTAAAAATTCCATTTGTTCATACTATCACCTCAGGCAATGTTTTCAAATTCTTCAGGCTTATTTCTCTTCAACTGCAAAGCCTTTTTTGATAAGGAAGAACAAAGGAATAAGAACAAACACAGAAACGATTGCAGCATATACGAACATACTTGCTGAGGGAACGATAGTATCAACGCCATATTCATTAACATATGTAACTGCTGAATTTCTGCAAGCCATATCGCCGAGTGCAGGACCGAGCACCATAGGAATAAGAACA
>JAFOXT010000392.1 GCA_017425745.1 Clostridia bacterium
GGGATTTGGTATTACAATAGCTTTCATTTTATTTGTCCTCTTCTATATAGTCTTTGTTCCAGATTACACCGGTTTTAAGAGGTGCACCCTTGCAGAAAATCTTGTTTTCATAAGCGTCAAGAGGATCTCTTATAAATTCATCCTTATCAATAAGCTCGACCACTTCGTCATAGCGTGAGTCAACAAGAACCTCAATTGCCTTTTCCATATGTGACTGACGGAAGTTGATTGAAGCGAAAATAAGGTGATTTTCAAAGCCGAAGGGCATTGTGTCATAAGACACAACGGGACCCAGTGAAAAGCTGTTATAAACACCGTTACAGCCGAGAACCTTATACTGAAAAGCTACTCTGTGTTCAACTGAAGCACCGCTTGTGCCAACAAACATTGTTGCTCTGCCGCCAAGCTTTTCTATAATCCTCTGAGCAGTTTCTTCCTCAGTAAGTCCTGAGGTGCAAAGGTAGTCTGCCTTTGCAATTTCTTTTGAGAAAACTACCTTTTTACAGCTTTCGTCACTTCTTCCCACAAAGAGGATTTCAGCGTCGGGGTGGTTTTTTCTTATCTGGTCGGCAATGAAAAGACCTGTCATACCAAGACCGAAAACTACTGTCTTTCTGAAAATATTATCCTTTGCGAGCTTTCTTGCTTCAGCTTCGGAGCACTTGTGCTTTGCCATTTCAACACGGAAATTCTGTGCTTCGCCAAGGTCTTCCATTCTTTCAAGCTGGAAGATTGCACAGGCATAAGGGTCAGCAAAGGAAAGCTTTTTTGCAACAGACAAGGGAAGCTTACTGAGTCCCTCATACTCCTTCGGAAGATGAAGGAGCATATCAGGATTGAAGTAGTTTTTATCGCAGAAAAGTCCGTCTGCCTGGTCGCAGCCGTATTCAAAATAGGTTTCGTCTTCTGTGTAGCGTGTGGGGTCATAGCTGTCACCGCCACGGATAAGAACAATTGCAAAGCGATTCTCTGAAGGTACCCATACAACACCCTCGTGACCGTTGATAAGACGGCTTTCACCCTCAGGGAATTTCTTTAAGAGCTTGCCTTCTCTGCCCATTTTCATAAGTTCAAAGTCTGTTCCGCAAAAGCCCTGAAAAACCGGCCATGCCTCTACGCCCTTATATAAGGGCTCACCGCGAAGACGCTGTCTTTCGGGATTTATTAAGTTTATTTCACCGTATTTAATCGGCAAATCTTTATCGTTCTGAAAATATGTACCGTAAGTTTTCATTTTTCCACCTTAATTATTTTACCATAACCTTTACAGGGAAGTCATCCTCAGTAAAGCCTAATGTATAAGCGATTCTGATGGGGATTTCATAGTTGTTGAGCTTTTCGCCGCCTGAAACAATTTTATCTGAGCCATAAACAAGCACGGGAATATTCACAGCAGTGTGTCCGCCGCTTGTGTACTTGTATTCGCCCTTTTTGAGAGTAAGTCCGCCTGTTTCGTGGTCAGCAGTTACAACAACAAGTGTTTCACCGTCTGCCTTTGCATAATCAAGCATAGCCTTGATTGTTCTGTCAAAGCTGAGTGTAGCCTCAGTTGTTTTTTCTGAATCGTTGCTGTGTGAATGCTTGTCAATATGCGCACCCTCAATCATAAGGAAGAAGCCTTCGTCTGTATCGTCAAGAAGGTCAACAGCCTTGACAGCCATCTGTTCAAGAGTGGGTGTGTTTGCATCTGACTGCTCAAGAGTCCAGAGATTGTTTGTGAACTGTGCATAGCTTCTGCTGCCCTCAGTAAGATTCATCATTTCGTTATATGAAACAACATATTCAAAGCCGTTTGCTTCTGCAGCACTCTTTGTTGCAACGCCGTTTGCGTGACCCCAGATAAGATCAATATCAGAGGTGAGCTGATCGTTAGTAAGGTCCTCGGTGTTACCTCTGTCTGAGGAATGAGCTGAGAATGAAGCGGGAGTTGCGCCTGTTGTATCGTCAGTTGTGATTACACCTGTCATCATACCTCTTTCCTTGCAGAGCTCTGTAATATTCTTGGGATATGAATACTTGGGTGTTTTGTCAATAGGGTCAACACCGATAGCACTGTTTGCTGTTCTGATACCGCAAGCAAGAGCTGTACCGCCTGCTGCACTGTCAGTAACTCTGTTTGTGAATGAACGTGTTCTTGACTGACCGTCATACGGGAAGGTATCCATAACAAGGTCTATGTTTCTTTCAGCCTTTGTTTTTTCAAGGTGATTGAAGCCCATACCGTCACCGATAAGGTAAATTACATTTTTGATTTCGCTTTTGTGATAGGTTGAAGCGTCCTTTGTTTTTGCAGGAATGTTAAAGCCTGTGATTGTGCCGAGAACAAGTGCTGTTGAAATAAGAATTGAAATGATTTTTGTCATAAACTGAGCTGACATAATAATTCTCCTTTTAAATTTTTTTACTTTGTTTTCTGTGCATAGTAAACGAACTGACCGATTGAGTCGGGTCTTGCTGCAAGCTTAAGTCTTTGAGCAAGGTCGTAAAGCTCTGTGCTCTTGGGCTCAATTACATTTGCACACATAAGACTGAAGCTGTTCATCTGCTCTTCTGCAGTGAATTTTTCATCGAGCTTCATTCTTACAGTTACGCTTTCGCCGGGAAGAATATCAAAATAGTTATCTGAAAGAGGCAGAGTTGACAGACTGCTTTCCACTCTTACAAGTCGTGCAAAAATATCACTCTTCACTGTAATTGCAATTTCATCACCCTCAAGAGCAGTTGAAAGGCTCATAGAAGGCTCTCTCATCTTAAGGTCCTTTTCAGGCTTGAAGAGATAGGTTTTTTCTGAAAGAAGCTCTCCGTTCTCATAAAGCTCAGCCTTTATACCGATTTTTGAAAGGTCATATTTTGCCTTAAGCTGCTTTTCATAAATTGTGAAGCATTCCATATTCTTAAGTGCTTCAACAGTGAAATCACGGCTTTTTTCCTGAATAACGCCCTTTTCAAAATCAAAGATTCTGCACTTGAGAGTCACCTTTTGATCTTCTGCCTTATCGTTGAGAATATGAAGCTTAATCTTTCTGTCAACGTCTTCAATTGAAACAGAAACGGGAGCAAAGAAATGCTTTGCTCTGTACTGAAGAGCCTTATAGTTGCCGTAGTAGTCCATACTTGCCCATGAGCACACACCCCAGCAATCGTTGAACTGCCAATAAATTGAGCCGTTGCATCTGCCCTTGTTTCTTCTCCAATGCTCAGTTGCGTCGCTGATACATTCAAGCTGAGTAACCTGTGAAAGATAGATAAGGTCTTCAAACTTCTTCGGGATACGGAAACGGGACGCAATATAATAAAGCATTTTATCGTTACCTGTATTACACTTCTGATGAGCTGAGAATACGGGTGAATGAATATCGTAGTCGCTTTCCTTTGCAAAGGTACGGATTGTTTTGATATCAGGAAGTGATTCAAAGCCGAACTCACTGCAGAAGCGGGTCATTCTCTTGCGGTAATACTTCATATTCTGAAGTCCGTGCCATACTGCCCAGAGGTGTGTGTCGCCGTGGTTATCACCGTCAACATCCTTCATATGCTCTGTACCGCAGGGTGAACCGGGAATAAAGGGTGTGTCTTCGTCATATTTTCTTACCTCAGCAGGAAGAATATCATAGAAGAACTTTTCTGTCCACTTGATATACCTGGGGAAGTTTATCCAGCCCATAGCCATAGCTTCAATTTCGTTGTTACCGCTCCAGATTGCAAGAGATGGATGACTGCGAAGACGCTTGATGTTGTATTCAATTTCTTTCTTTACGTTTTCAAGGAATGCCTCGTCAAAGAAAGGATAAGGCTGACAGGCAAACATAAAGTCCTGCCAAAGAAGAATACCCTTTTTATCGCAAAGGTCATAGAAGGTGTCGCTTTCGTAGTATCCGCCGCCCCAGATTCTTATCATATTCATATTTGAATAAAGAGCAGTATCAAGAAGATATTCAATTTTATCCTCAGTAAAGCGTGTGGGAAGTGAGTCACCGGGAATAAAGTTTGCACCCTTTGCAAACACGGGCACACCGTTAAGGAAGAAGCGGAAGTTTGAGCCGTATTCATCGGCGCTTCTGTCAAGCTCAATTGTGCGAAGACCGATTTTTCTTTCAGCTGTATGTACAACCTTTCTGCCCTTTTTCAGAACTGCCTTAACAGTATAAAGAGCCTGCTCCTTTTTGCCGCTGAGCTCATAAGTCCACCAGAGCTCGGGATTTTCAACGGTAAATTCGCCTTTATCGCCCTTTACCTTCATCTCCTCACCCTTGGGTGAAACAAGGCTGATTTCTGCCTTTTCGCCCTCATAAAGGTCAGCTTCAAGCTTCACGCTTACTGTAAATGAACCGTCGTCGTTTTTCTTCTGACGGATTTTCATATCAGTGATTTTGCCTGAGCTTCTGAATTCAATAAAAATGTCGCCTGTAATACCGCTTACGGGAAGAACCGGACCCCAGTCCCAACCGAAATGGCACTGTGGCTTTCTGATTCTGATAATACCGTTCTGACCGTTTGCGTTAGCGGGAGTTTTCTCTTTTTCATAACGCTCTTTTACGTAATTTACGGGTGATTCAAAGGTAAGGCTGAGAACGTTTTCGCCTTCTTTAAGATACTTCTTTATATCGTATTCATAAGCAAGGTGGCAGTTTTCTGCTTCACCGAATTTTTCACCGTTAAGGTAAAGAGTACAGATTGTATCAAGCTGTTTACATATAAGAGTAATTTTCTCTTCTTTAAGCTCGTCAGCTGTAATATCAAAGGTCTTTTCATAAGTCCAGTCGCGCTCAGCTACCCAATAAACGTCCTTTTCATTTTCTCCGTCAAAGGGGTCTGCAATTATGCCTGCATTCATAAGGTCAAGATAGTTTGTGCCGGGCACTGCGCCGTCAAGTGAATACTCACCGAAAGCATCTTTTAAAAGCCAGCTGCCTGTAAGTTTTTTTGTTGTCATAATGCACCTCTTCATATTATTTTTTGCCAATTTAATAATACCATTTTCGCTAATTCAAGTCAACAAAAAAATCGTTCAAAACATTACGCCTTGAACGATTTTTATAATTAATTTTACCGATTCTGTCTGAAGCCTGAAATCAGCCTACTTCTACAACACCGTCGGCCTTGATTGTGATTTTCATTCCGTCCTTTACATAAGCGAGGAATTCATCACCAAGTGAGTCAACAACGGGCATTGAGCAATCATCTACCCAAACGTCAGCAAGCACTGCGCCTGCAACTGCAAGTGAGTCAATGGGATTTGAGAAAAGCATACAAGCAGGATTCTTTTTGAGGGCACATGCACAGTAAAGCACAAGACCGCCTGTTGTTGAGCCGATTGTCTGAGGAAGACAAAGAGCCTTGTTTAAAAGTGATTTGCCGTAAAGCTCCTGATTGTTCTGATCGCCGCACTTTACTTCCTTGTCACCGAACTGAAGTGCGTTCTGGAATGATGCAAGTGTGTTGAAGCCCTGAGTTGTAACAACTGCTTCGGCTGTAACTTCACCGGGAGTAATAACTCTGCCTTTAAACTGTTTCATTATTTCTTACCTCCTGTAATCATGCTTAAGATTTCTTCATCTCTGTAATATCTTGAGGTTGTGTATGTGCGAAGCTTGTTTGATGAGGTAATTACAGGCATAGCCTTACAGAGAGGATTGTTCATATACATAAGAGGACAGATATATGATGTGATTACGCCGGTTGCCTTAAGGCGTGCAGCATATTCTGTCTTATAGAACTGCTCGAGCACCTTGGGAGCTGCTGTAAGAACGGTGGGAATTGTAACCTTTTTCTGGCCGTTCTTTCTGAGAGAAGCTTCAATGTTATCTGTCCAGTCCTTAAGCTGCTGAAGTGAAAGATGAGGACAGCCAACAAAGCAAAGCTTGGGAGTTGCATCGGGCTTCTTCCAGATAACGGGATAGTTATTCTGAACTCTCTGAAGCTCTGCATCATCGATGATGTATTCCTTAGCGCCTTCTGCGATGAGCTTTTCACCCTCTTCAGCTGCTTCGGGAGTGAGCTTGTCAATGTGATAAAGACCTACTGCACCGTTTGAAGCTGTTGCAGCACCGAAGTCCTTAAGGTATGAGCAAGCTGAATCGTTAAGCTCAGTGCCGATCCACTTATCAAGACCCATTACATAAGGAACATCTTCCATAACCTTCATACCGATTGCTGAGCCGAGAAGCTGAGCCTCGGGCTTCTTTGTTGTTTCAACCTTGATTACCCATGTAGCCTTTCTGCCTTCGTCTGTAAGAAGACCGAAGTAAGGTACATAACCAACGATTGAGCCCATAATATCAATAATACCTGAGTTACGGTTACATCTTGCGCCGAGAACTGAGTTAGCGTAAACAACAGCACTTGATTCTGCCCATGAAAGAATGTCACCCTTCTTGGGCTTGTTGCCTACTTCGTCCATATAGCAGGTACATGTGAAAGCATCGTTGTTGAGAAGACCGAGGTCCTTAAGCTGCTTTTCATAGAAATCCTGCTTTGTGTACATAAACTTATTGAAAATAAGATTCTGAAGGAAGTTTGCGGGAACATTTTTATCAATAGGTCTGGGGTCAACTGAGAACTTCTGACCTGAAATTACACCTGCATCAAGAAGTGTCTGCATAAGGTCATATACGGGTGACATAACCTTAAGACCGAAGGATGTTACAAGGTGGTTGTAATCTGATGTGATAGGTACAAGCTTTTCTGCACCGAAAGCTTCACCGTACATAACAAGAGTTTTCATAACTTTAGCCATTGTTTCGCCTTTTGAGCCGTTAAGAATGGCTTGCTGTTCCTGAGTTAAAATCATGATGATCTTCTCCTTTTTAATATTCTTTATAGGTCAGGCAGCCGGGCAGACACCATCTGCCCGATGCCGGAAATTTTAAATTACAGCTTCATTGCTACGTCCCAAGCGCCCCAGATAACTGTACGAAGGTTACCAACCTTAGCAGCGTCACCGATAACGTGAACGTGCTTAGCTTTGGGAGCTACGGGTGTGGGTACATAGCCAACTGACATAATAACTGAATCAGCAGGAATATCAAATACCTTGCCGTCCTTATCCTTTACTGTAACAGCGCCTTCCTTGATTTCTGTAAGACCTGTTTCAAGATGTACGGGCACCTTGTTTGTCTTGAAGAAGTCACGGAGATAGCTTGTGTTAGCAAGAGCAACACCGGGAGTTGTGATAAGGTCGTCCTGCATTTCAACGATTGTGGGCTTTTTGCCGTTAAGATAAAGGTCGTAAGCGATTTCACAGCCTGTAAGACCGCCACCGATAATTGTAACGTTTTCGCCTACCTCTGCGTTGCCGAGAAGGTAATCAACTGCTTCAATTGCAGTTTCAGCACCCTTAACGGGAATCTTTCTTGCCTTTGAGCCTGTTGCTACGATTACTTCGTCAGCACCCAGTGAAGCAATATCCTTGATTTCTGTGTTCATCTTAACTTCGATGGGATACTTTGAAACCTCACGGATGTACCACTTGATAAGGTCACGGTCCTTTTCCTTGAATGAGGGAGCTGCAGCTGCAATGAATACACCGCCGAGCTTGTCGCTCTTTTCATAGATAGTTACCTTATGGCCGCGTTTAGCACAAACAATTGCAGCTTCCATACCGCCGATACCGCCGCCGATTACAGCAATTTTCTTTGACTTCTTAGCGGGCTTGATCTTGTATTTCTTTGACTGCATTGTTTCGGGGTTAAGAGCGCAACGAGCAAGACCCATTGTATCGAAAAGATCCTGAGTATTTGCGTGACCCTTTGATGATGAGAAGTTGAAGCAGCCGCTGTGGCAGCAGATACAGGGCTTGATATCCTCAAGTCTGTTTTCAATAAGCTTTGTAATCCATTCAGGGTCTGTAAGGAACTGACGGGCAACACCAACACCGTCGATTCTGCCTTCGCTGATAGCTTCAGCAGCAACGTCGGGTTCCATTCTACCTGCACAAACAACAGGGATATCAACGAATTTCTTAATGTGTGCTACATCTTCAAGGTTGCAGTTCTGAGGCATATACATGGGAGGATGAGCCCAGTACCATGAGTCGTATGTACCGTTATCAGCGTTGAGCATATCGTAGCCCATATCCTGAAGATACTTTGCAGCCTTTTCTGATTCGGGCATAGCACGGCCAACTTCTGTATATTCCTCACCGGGCATTGCGCCTTCGCAGAAGCCCTTCATTTTTGATTCAACTGAATAACGGAGTGAAACGGGATAATCGTCACCGCAGCTCTTCTTGATAGCCTTTACTACTTCAGCAGCAAAACGGTATCTGTTTTCGAATGAACCGCCGTATTCGTCTGTACGCTTGTTGAAGAATTCAATTGCGAACTGGTCAAGAAGATAGCCTTCGTGAACAGCGTGAACTTCAACACCGTCAACACCTGCATCACGGCAAAGCTTTGCTGTCTTTGCGAATGCTTCAATAATTTCTTCAATCTGGTGCTTTGTCATTTCAGGACAGATAATGTCGTGAGCCCATCTTGAAGGCTGCTCACTGGGTGAAGCAAGCTCGTGTGATGTATCGAGAATAGGCTTAATAAGTGCACGGGTAAATTTATTTTTGTGTAAAGGAGCAACGAGCTCTGTAATAGCCCATGAACGGCCCATACCTGCTGTAAGCTGAACGAAGAGCTTTGCGCCGGTCTTGTGGATTTCATCCATAAACTCCTTGAGTTCTTCAAACATCTTAGGATTCTGCCAGAGCCATTTACCCCAGAATGTGTCGCGAAGAGGAGCGATACCGGGGATAATAAGACCTACATTATTGTTTGCTCTTTCAAGGAAAAGCTTTGCAGCTTCCTTGTCGAAATGGCAGCCGCCAAGCTCAAACCAACCGAAAAGAGATGTACCACCCATAGGGCACATTACAATACGGTTCTTGATTTCAACGTTGCCTATTTTCCAAGGGGTAAACAGTGCTTCGTATTTTTTGTCCATTGTGTTCATTGTACTTGTCCTTTCAATTTTCTTCCGTTTATTATTGATACCGGTCAAAGCCGGCTACAATGTTACATTTCATTATATATCAGCAAAATTCAAAAGTCAACAGATATCATCCTTATGTCTCAATTTCTACAGGTGCACCGCCGTTTTTTCTTGATTTTTCGGCTGCAAGTGCAATATCGTGGCTGATTACTGTTGCATCAA
>JAFOXT010000393.1 GCA_017425745.1 Clostridia bacterium
CAAAGCATCCTCTTTTAAAGGAAAAAAAGCATATCTATGTTTATTTGCCGACCAACAGAGAGTATGATGACGAAACTGCTGTATTTGATCCCAAGCTTGATTGGAATGAGCTTAACGATGTGCTTGATGACGATGAAATCTTCATCCTCTGCAGACATCCTAATATGAAGCACGAGTATATCAAGGGTATGCTTTATCCGAGAGTAAAGGATTATACAAACGATTCAGCTATGGAGCTTCTTTCCGTTGCTGATGTTGTAATTACCGACTATTCGGCAATTATGTTTGATTCAACCATAATGGATATTCCGATGGTGTTTTACTGTCCCGATTATGACACCTATGACTGCGATTTCTATCTCAATTATGAAAGAGATGTTCCTGGTGAAATTATAAAAAATCCCGATGAGCTTCTTGAAGCAGCAAGAAGAGCAAAGGATAACGGTTACAAGGAAAGCATCAAGGCCTTTAAGGAGATGGAAATGGGTGCCTGCGACGGTAATTCAACAGAGAGAGTATGTAAGCTTATTGAAAGCTATATAAAATAATACATTTAAAAAGTTTACTGAGCTGATTTATATCGGCTCAGTTTTTTTGATTTTTTTACCTTTGATATTAAACTGTTTTCTGCTTAAACTTATTACTGCGGCAAGAAAAATAAAAAGGCCGCAACAGGAGGTGGAAAATGGTTAAGGCAGTAAAAACTGCAAGAAACACACTTTTGGCGGTAACTTTGTTCCTCCTTGCGGCTCTGATTTACGGCTTTTATGCAGTACCCGATGAAATTGTTGCACAAAGCAGTAAGCCCACAAATGTCAGTTATATTTATACTCTGACTTATGAGGACAGTGTGAGCTTTTCAAGGTCTGAGGAAAAAGAATCGGAAGATACTTACAGTGTAAATGTAAGCTTTCTTAATATAATTCCCGTCAAAAATTCATTTCTCAAAATCAGTGAAAGAGAGTATGTTGCCATATCAGGCGAGCTTTTCGGTATAAGGCTTTTTACCGAAGGGGTTATAGTAGTCGGTGTTGATGAAGTAAAAACCTCGAAAGGGTCACAGAATCCTTCAAAAGAGGCAGGACTTCAGAAGGGCGACATTATTCTTTCAATTGATTCTGAAGAGATTCGCAGCTGCAATCAGGTATCGGAAATAATTGAAAAAAGCGGCGGCGAAGCTATGAAGCTTAAATTAAAGAGAAAAGGCAGAATCTTATTTACAGACTTCAAAGCGGCTTATAGCGATTCCGAAGGGAAATATAAGGCAGGAATCTGGATAAGAGACAGTGCAGCCGGAATAGGCACAATGACCTTCCGCGATGTAAAAACCGGAATGTTTGCATCTCTCGGACACGGTGTATGTGATGTCGATACGGGTGAAATTCTTCCCGTATATGAGGGCGATATTGTAAACGCAGTGGTAAACGGATGCAGTAAAGGACAAAGAGGCAAGGCAGGTGAGCTTTGCGGAGTTTTCTCTTCTGAAAGCAAGGGAGTCCTTTATCTTAACTGTCAGTGCGGTGTGTTCGGAAAAATCAATAAAAAGCTGACAGATGAAAAGCTTTATCCCATAGCATTCAGTGATGAGGTGCAAAAGGGTAGGGCGCAGATTGTTTCGACGGTAGATGAAACGGGTCCGCAGTTGTTTGACATTGAAATAATAAAAATTTCAAGAGAAAACAGTGAAGACAAAAATATGGTTATAAAGGTTACTGATGAAAATCTCCTGAGTAAAACAGGAGGAATAGTTCAAGGTATGAGCGGAAGCCCCATTATACAAAACGGAATGCTTGTCGGTGCTGTAACTCACGTGTTCATCAATGACCCGACTCAGGGTTATGCCATTTTCGCCCGTACGATGCTCAATAAAATGCAATCGGCAGAGTCTGAAGCAGAAAAAGCGTCGTAAAAAAATATCCCGTATGCAGTTGCTTTTCTGCATACGGGATTGTTTTCTGTCAATTATTCAATTCCCTTAAGAGCCTCAAGCTCTTTCTTGTCAACCTTTATCTGAGTGTCCTTGATAACCTTGACGCTGTGTCTGTTAACAATAATGGGAGCAGCATCAGGCTTCTTTTCAAGAGAAACTGTAAGCATACCTGTAAGAAGGTTAAAGTCAATTACTGTGCCTCTGCCTTCATCGGTGTCAACAATTGCACCGTTTTTGGGAGTAACTCTGAGAAGGTGCTCATAAGCCTCCTGCTCATATTTAAGACAGCACATAAGTCTGCCGCAGGTACCGCTGATTTTAACAGGGCTTAATGAAAGGCTCTGCTCTTTTGCCATTTTGATAGAAACGGGCTGGAAATCACCAAGGAAGGTGTTACAGCAGAAGGGTCTTCCGCAGATACCGAGACCGCCGACCTTTTTGCTTTCGTCTCTTACACCAATCTGACGAAGCTCAATTCTTGTTCTGAAAACACCTGCAAGGTCTTTTACAAGCTCTCTGAAGTCAACTCTGCCGTCAGCAGTGAAGTAGAAAAGAATCTTGTTTCTGTCAAAGGTGTATTCAACGTCAACGAGCTTCATTTTAAGTCCGTGCTCCTGAATTTTCTTCTGGCAGGTTTCAAATGCAGCCTTTTCCTTTTCTTTGTTTTCTTCAACTGTTCTGATATCTTCAGCTGTTGCAAGGCGAAGAACAGGCTTTAAGGGTGATGTGAGGTCCTCTTCAGGAATTTCACGGTTAGCTATTGAAACTGTTCCGCATTCAACACCTCTTGAGGTTTCTACAATTACTTTATCGCTTACGTTGAAAGTTTTGCCCTGTGGGTCAAAATAGTAGTTTTTTCCAACGTCTTTGAATCTGACGGAGATAATTTCTGCCATATTATCAGTCCTTTCTTATCGGTTTTTTATATCGTAAAGCTTTGATGAAAGTCTTGTTAATGTAAGGTTGTGGTTTGCTGACCTTTCTGCTTCATCTGCAAGTGCTGAAAGCTCCTTATAAAGCTCAATGGATTTTTTAGCAGTTAAAGCTGAGGCAAGGGCTTTTGCAGTTTCAGGAAAGTCTGAAAGCAATTCCTTTGAACCGCTCTGAAAAACAATGCCGTCGCGTATAACAGGCAACATTTCCTTAAGAACTTCAAGAAAAAGCTGCTTATCCTTTTGGAATTCAGCGGTCATTTTCATAAATGAAAGCTCGTTGCTGCTTATATAGCAATTGAGAAGAGCATTTGCTTTTTCTCTGATAAGCTCCGTTTTTTCATTCTTTTCTGAGGCTACTTCTTCGCCTATGCTGTAAGATGTAGCACGGGAAATAACAGTTTCCAGAAGTGAAGCCTTTGAAGGGCAGGTGAGAATAAAAAGCACGTGACTCTGAGGCTCTTCAAAAATTTTAAGAAGTGCATTCTGCGCGTTTGCGTTCATAAGCTGAGCTTCAAAGATGATAAAAACACTTTTGGTGCTTTCATTTGGAAGCAGAAGCGCCTTATTGCGTATTTCTCTGACGGCATCAATTTTAATCATTGAGCTGTCAGCTGCTTTTGATATTATGTGAATGTCAGGGTGGTTACCGCTTTCTGCTTTTAAGCACGATGAACATACTCCGCAGGGCTTCAGCTCACTTTTACATAAAACTGCCTTAGCAAGCTCAAGAGCTGTTTTAAATCGTGTTTCTTCAGAGGAGCCTTCAAAAATGAGAGCGTGAGAAAGTCGTCCGCATTTAAACGCAGTTTCAATCTGATTTTTGAAATCGGTTTTTACGGAAAGATTTTCAAACACACTAAACGCCTCGCTAACTTACATAATCCAATATATTATACATTATGTATCGGAAATTTGCAAGAGTTTGAGTGATATTAATGGCTGATCGGCTCTTCTATTTATATTAAATTCTAAAGTTTGCCACAAAAACCAAAAAATATTCTCTTATATTGCAAAAAAATTCATTTAAACTCTTGAATTTTTTGATTTATATGTTACAATGGTCTTACCAATTAATTAGGAGGTTACGATTATGGCATACGTAATTAGTGAAGATTGCATTTCATGCGGTGCTTGTGCAGACGGTTGTCCCGTTGGCGCAATCAGCGAAGGCGACGACAAGTTCGTTATTGACGCTGATGCTTGCATCGACTGTGGCGCTTGTGCAGACGGCTGTCCCGTAAGCGCAATCAGCGAAGGCTAATCTCAGATAAAAAATTCAAGGGGCTTCATATGAAGTCCCTTATTTTTTATAAAATATTTGAGAGATATTCCTTAACGGCATCCTTCCAGTGCTGAAGGGGAGTAAAACCGTTTTCTTTTACTGCAGCCATACTGAGCCTTGAATTTTTCGGACGCTTTGCTGCAGTTTTATATTCCTCGCTTGTAACGGGATTTACCTTAACACTCTTGCCTGCGATTCTGAAGGTTTCTTCAGCAAGCTCGTTCCAACTGCAGTAGCCGTCATTTCTTGCGTGGTATTCGCCGAATTTTTCCGTTACAATCATATCACACAAGAGTTTTGCAAGATCTTTTGAATAGGTAGGTGAACCAATCTGGTCAGCTACTACCGAAACCTCGCTTCTTGTTTCAGAAAGGCGGAGCATTGTGTGAATGAAGTTGGTGTTTTTTTCACCGAAAACCCAGGAGGTTCTTACAATAAAATATTTACTGAGATGCCTTTTGACAGCCTCTTCGCCCATAAGCTTACTTTTTCCGTAGATGTTCTGCGGATTTTTTTTATCGTTCACCTGAAAGGCTTCTTCGCCCTCACCTGAGAAAACATAGTCGGTGCTGACATAAATCATCTTTCCGTCAGCCTTTCTGCACTCATAAGCAAGGTTTTCTGTACCCTCTGCATTGATTTTAAAGCAAAGCTCACTTTCGCTTTCAGCCTTGTCAACGGCTGTGTAAGCAGCGCAGTGAATAATTGCAGAGATGCAGTTGCTTTTGAAAAAGTCTTCAACGGCTTTTTTGTCTGTAATATCAAGAGAGTCAACATCTGTGGGAATATGAGGGATATTTCTTTTTGTGAGCTCGGCTGAAACATCATTTCCGAGCTGACCCTTTGCACCTGTTACAAGAATCATTCTTTCACCTCAATAAACAAAATCAACATCGCTATCCTTAAGTGAGGGAGCGTTTTTATCCTTTTCTGAAAGAACGGGATTTTCTGTACCCCAAGCAACGCCGATTTCTTCATCGTCAAATTTAATGCTGCGGTCACATTCCTTGCTGTAATATTCGTCAACCTTGTAAAGTACCTCAACATCTTCTGTGAGAGTCACAAAGCCGTGTCCGAAGCCCTTGGGAATATAAAGCATAAGCTTATTTTCTTCACTGAGCTCAACACTTATCCATTTAAGATATGTTGGCGAGCCCTTGCGTAAATCAACTGCAACGTCGAGGATTTTGCCTCTTGTGCAGGTTATGAGCTTAGTCTGTGCCATAGGTGTCTTCTGAAAGTGAATGCCTCTCAGAGTGCCTTTTTCCTTTGAATAAGAGCGGTTGTCCTGAACAAACTGAGTGTCAATACCGAGCTTCTTCAGCTTTTCATAGCTGTAGGACTCATAAAACCAGCCTCTGTTGTCACCGAAAACCTGAGGCTTGACAATTTTTACTTCAGGAAGCAATGTATCTAAAATTTCCATATTATCACCGTTTGCAATTTTTTATTAATTATACCCCAGAGAGAGATAATAGTCAAGAATATTGACAAGCAGAAAAAAATAGATAAAATATTATAAGAGACTAGAGACTGAGGCAGGTGAAGAAAATGATTGCAGGAATTGTGGCAGAATATAACCCCTTCCATAACGGCCACCTTTATCACATAAACAAAGTGCGTGAAGCAGGTGCTGATTTTATAGTTTGCGTAATGAGCGGTAACTTTGTGCAGAGAGGTGAGTGCGCCTGTGTTTCAAAATGGAAGCGTGCCGAAATTGCCGTAAAAAACGGCGCAGACCTTGTTATTGATTTGCCTACACCTTTTGCCTCGGCGTCAGCAGAAACCTTTGCACGCGGTGCTGTCGGACTTCTTTTAAGCTTCGGCGTTGACTTCATTTCCTTTGGCAGTGAATACGACAGTAAGGAAAAGCTTCTTACCTGCCTTGAGGCTCTCAACAGTGAAAAAACAGGGGAGAGCATAAGAAAATATATGGCTGAAGGTATGACCTATCCCAAGGCTCTGAGTCTTGCCGTTGAAAATGAATACGGTAAGGAAACTGCAGAAATTCTTCTTTCACCCAACAGTACGCTTGGTGTGGAATATCTGAGAGAATTACAGAAAAACGGCAGAGAAAACGATTTTCTTCCTATTAAACGAGAAGGTGCCGCACACGACAGCGGAAAAACATCTGACAACATTGCTTCAGCAAGCTTTATAAGAGAAAACGCACTGGCTGATAATGTTTCATCTTTTCTGCCGGAAATTACTAAAAAGATAATCAGTGAAGAAAAAGAAAAGGGATTTGCACCTTGCAGTCTGAAAAATAACGAGAGAGGAATTCTTTCATCTCTTCGTGAAATTCCTAAGGAAGATTATTCACTTTATATAAGTGACACAACGGGACTTGCAGACAGAATTTATTATGCGCTTAAAACGGCAACCTCACTCAACGGTCTTTACGATGCGGTTAAGGTTAAAAATTATACCCACTCGCGTATAAGAAGGGAAGTTCTTATGCTTTATCTCAGGTGCCCTAAAACTCTTTCTGAGGGCAGTGTGCCTTATATAAAAATTCTTGCAGGTAACGAAAAAGGCTTGTCGCTTCTGAAAAAAGCAAAGGAAAATTCAAGTTTGCCCATTATAACCCGTTTTGCAGAAAAAGAAAGCCTTACCGAAAAAGGCAAGGCTCTTTATGAGTTTGAATGTACTGCTACGGATAAGTTTGCTTTTATGAGCGAAACTGTCAGAAACAGCGGTGCTGAGGAAACAAATTCCTTCAGAAAATATTAAGTGATTATTCAGCTAAAACACCTACACAGAAATCATCGTGTGCTTCTGTAAAAATTACATCTCTTATTTCGCCTCTGAGTTCATCAGGGGCTTTTACTTTTACGGGAATAAAATTAGCCGTATGACCGGTAAGATAACCCTCGGAGTCGCTTGTTTCAAAAATAACCGAATAAGCTCTGCCGATTTGCTTTTCTAAAAAGTCCTTGCGGATTTTCTCAGTTTCCTCAATCATAATTTTACAGCGTTCATCTTTGATAGATGCATCAAGGTGACCGTCGAATTTTTCTGCACGGGTGCCTTTCCTTATGGAATAGGGGAAAACGTGTACCTTTTCAAAGGCTATTTCCTTAACGAAATTAAGGCTGTCAATGAAATCTTCGTCGGTTTCTCCTGCAAAGCCAACCATAACGTCAGTTGTAAGAGTGCAGTCGGCAAAGGATTCACGAAGCTTAGAGCAAAGGTGTCTGTATTCGTCAGCAGTGTAGTGACGGTTCATTCGCTTAAGGGTATTGTCTGAACCGCTCTGTAGGGAAATATGAAACTGAGGGCAAAGCTTTTCGCACTTTTTAAGCTCATCAATGACTTCATCGGTAAGATGGTCTGGCTCAAGTGAGCCAAGGCGTACACGGAGAATACCATCCGTATTGTTAGCACACTTAACAGCTTCAGAAAATGTTCTGCCTATATCTGAGCCGTAAGAGGAGAGATTTATGCCCACAAGCACAACCTCTTTATATCCGTTTTCAGCCAAAGCTTCAAGCTCACTTTTCAGCTCCTCAATGGGCTTTGAGCGTACTCTTCCTCGTGAATAAGGGATAATACAGTATGAGCAGAAACGGTTGCAGCCGTCCTGAATTTTAATGTAAGCCCTTGTTCTTTCATCAAAGCCCGTAATCTTTGCCACTCTGAAGCTGTCGCCCTTAAGATGCTCTTCAACCTGAAAAACTCTTTCTCTTTCCTGAAAATATTTTTCAATAATATTGGGCAGATCACAGTTGTTTTTGTTGCCGATTACAATATCGGCCTCCATAAGAGCCTTTGAA
>JAFOXT010000052.1 GCA_017425745.1 Clostridia bacterium
AGCAACGGGCTCAAAAGTAAGATTCCTTGTGTCTAACCGTTTCGGCTCAGAGGATATTACGATCGAAGCGATGTATGTTGCAAGGAGTACGGGTGCAAGTAAAATCAATGTTGATTCTTCATCTCCCATAACATTTGACGGCAGAGCAAAAGTGGTTATTCCTGCAGGTGAGGAAAGATACTCAGATGCAATTAATTTTTCAGTAAGTGCTTTTCAGGATATTGCTGTAAGCTTGTTCACACAGAATTTCGGTGGGTTTACAACAATGGGCCTTTCAGGAGGCAGAACATATATCACTACCGGCGAAACAGATATGACCAAGGAGGAAACCCTTGCTCTTATCAACGAACCTGAATTCAACTCTATTCTTGAAGCTCTCCTCGGTGATGTCGGAATCAAGCTTTCAAGTGACCTTATCAGTGCTATGCCTTGCATTATCGGTATGGATGTTCTTTCAACAGAAAGTGCGTACAGTGCCGTTGTAATCGGTGACTCAACCGTTGCGAATGACCTTCCCTTGAATATTGCTGAGGCAATATATGAAAAGGGCGTTTATAATGTAGGCGTTGTAGGTAAGGGCATTTTCGGCAACTCACTTATGGCAAACGGCCTTGGCCTTGGCGATGTTATTTACGCAGACTCAGTACTTACACGACTTAATAAAGACGTTTTCAGCCAGACAGGTGTTGAATATGTAATTGTAAAAGCAGGTGTAAACGATATAGTTCACCCTGTTTCAACTGACGCACCTCTCGGTTCTGTTCAGCCGACAGCAAAACAGCTTATTGAAGGCTATAAGGATCTTTTTAAGGCTTGCCATGATAAGGGTAAAAAAGTAATTGTTATCGGTATAACTCAGTGGAAGGGCAGTAAAAGAGACTATCTTGGCAGCGGCCCTCAGTATATCAGAACTGACCTTGAATTCCAGAGTGACTGGCAGATTGCTAAGGATGTAAACGAGTGGCTCGCTTCAACAAATGAGCATGACGGCTTTGTAGACTGGACAGCAATTTCCTCAGGCGGATCAAAGGACGCCGATGCAATTCATCCCGACTATACTGCAGACGGTGTACATCCCACAAAAGAGCTTCAGAAAATCTGGGCTGAAAACTTCCCGCTGAGCCTTATCGGTGTCGGTACAAAGGTTGCAGGTGTTGTTTTAAATAACACAGAGATTACAGTTTATAAGAACTCATCAAAAAAAGTTACAGCTGAGGTTTATCCCGAATCAGCTCTTAATAAAAATGTTGTCTGGTCTTCATCTGACCCCACTGTTGCATCTGTAACAGACGGAAAGGTCAAAGGTCTTAAAAACGGTTCAGCCGTTATTACCTGTACAACAGAAGAAGGCGGTTATGTTGCCAAGTGTAAGGTAACCGTAAAAACAAAGGCTGAAGGTGTTATGCTTGAAGCTACTTCAGGTAAGGTTTACACAACAAAGGGCCTTTATATCAAGGCAAAGGTTGTGCCTGAGGATGCTTCTGATAAGACTATTACTTATACCAGCTCTAATACAAAAGTAGCAACGGTTTCATCAAAAGGATATGTAACCGGTGTAGGCGCAGGTAAGGCAACTATTACTGTAAAAGACAGTGCCGGAAATTCAGTGAATTTCACCATTAACGTACTTAAAAAGGTTCAGGTTACTGCAATTAACCTCAACTATATGGAAAAGGGTGTTTACACTGGCAAGACCATTACATTGAAGCCTGAAATTTTCCCTGAGGATGCAACTTACCCTGATGTTGAATGGGTTTCATCGGATGAAAAAATAGCAACAGTTTCAGAAGATGGTGTTGTTAAGGGTATCAAAGCAGGTAAAGTAAGAATCTCCTGCAAATCTCTTGATAATCCTATGGTAAGCCAGACCTGTATAGTAACAGTAAAAGTAAGAACAATGGGCGTAAGCCTCAACTACAGTAAAATTACTGTTTATACCACAACAAGCAAAC
This sequence comes from Clostridia bacterium, assembly GCA_017425745.1. Taxonomy (GTDB): domain Bacteria; phylum Bacillota; class Clostridia; order Oscillospirales; family Acutalibacteraceae; genus UBA6857. Next base: position 1,953 of record JAFOXT010000052.1, read on the forward strand.
AGCTTGAGGCAACTGTAACTCCCTCCAATGCAACCAATAAAAAGGTGACATGGGAATCAGAAGACCCTGATATTGCTACAGTTGATAAAAACGGTGTTGTTTCAGGCAAAAATGTAGGTACAACATACATTATCTGCACAACAGATAACAGTGACCGTACTGCAACCTGTAAGGTAACAGTGAAAAAGGGTGTTCTTTCAAAAAAGGTAACACTCAACAAAACAAAGGTCACTCTCAATGACGGAATGAGTTATGCACTCAAAACAACCTTCTCACCTGAAAACACAACTACAAAAACCTGTACATGGACCTCAAGCAACAAAAATGTTGTTACAGTTACCTCAAAGGGTGTAATTACTGCAGTAGGTCCAGGTACCGCTGTTATTACCTGTAAAACAAAGGATACGGGCAAAACAGCAAAATGTACCGTAACAGTAAAAGAGGTTGTACCCTCATCAGTAACAATTGATAAGAGCTATTATCAGGTAGGTTATAAAAAGAGCATTCAGCTTACTGCAACAGTTTCACCTGAGAATGCTTCAAATAAAGACCTTGTGTGGAAGTCAAGCAATCCTAGTTACGCAAAGGTAAGCTCAACAGGTAAGGTAACAGGTCTTAAATCAGGTAAAACTGTTACAATTACAGTAACAACAAAGAGCGGCAAAAAGGTAGATACCTGTAAGGTTTACGTAGGCGAGGTTGCCGTAAGCGGCGTTAAACTCAATAAAAGCTCTGCAACAATCGGTGCAGGCTCAACACTTCAGCTTAAAGCGACTGTGTCACCGTCAACAGCTACAAATAAAGCTGTAAAATGGGTGTCACAGAATACAAAAATTGCGAAGGTAAATTCAAGCGGTAAGGTTACCGGTGTTTCAAACGGCAGTGTGCTTATTTCGTGTATAACAGTCGACGGTGAATTTGTAGCTTTCTGTAAGGTTACAGTTAAGACTGTCAAGGTGCAGGGCGTAAAGCTTGACAAAAGTACACTTATACTCGAGGTAGGAGACAGTGAAACACTTAAGGCAACTATAGTACCTGCTGAAGCTTCTAACAAGAATGTGAAGTGGGAAACAACAGATTCCTCAGTGGCTAAGGTGAACTCAAAGGGTAAGGTTACGGCAGTAGCCTCCGGTGTATGCCGTGTAAGAGTTGTGACGGAAGAAGGCTCATACATAGGCTCCTGTATTGTTTCAGTAAGATAAAAATTTAAAGAGGCTGATTACCAAAAAGGTGACAGCCTCTTTTTTCTATAGTGTAGTTAACCTGTGGGCAGGGCGCCGACAACCCGGCGGCAAAAGCCGCCGGGTTACCAAGGAGCGCTTTTGACAAAAGCGTTCCTTGGTCAAAGAGATTAAAAATCTCTTTGGTCGGCGCCCCGTTGCAGCTATGAAATCAGTTTATAAAAAAGAAGTGGCTGTCACCATAAGGTTAAGCCACTTGCATGTTGTCAGTTAATGCTGAGCCAATTAAGAATATCCTCGTAAACTCTTTCACAATCCTCTTCACCCAGAATTTCGTGTCGGTATCCGGGATACATAATAACCTCGGGACTGTGTCCTGCACTTTCAAGGTTGTCGCAAACAGCAGTTGAGCCCTTGCCGTTGAAATTCATAGGGTCTTTTGCACCCGAAAGAATAAGAATAGGAAGAAATGGCGGCACAAGGAAAGCCCAGTCATCTGTACAGCATGAATTTGAAAGCTTGACAATATCTCGAAGTCCGCTGAGCTTAAGACCGTTACCGCAAAGAGGATCATCAATATAACTGTCGACTCTGTTGTTATCTCTTGAAAGCCAGTCCTTATCTGTTCTTCCGCCGTCAATTGCATAATTGCCGATTTTATCGAGAATAGTTGTGGGAATATTTGCCTTGCCGCCTAACTTTTTGCAAAGGAAATTAAGCGGCTCTTCAAGTATAACTGCAGCACTGGGAAGCTCGTTACAGCCACAGAGAATCATACCTGAAAGCTCGTGTCCGAATGCGGTTGCATAAACTCTGAGAAGCATAGAACCGATGCTGTGTCCAAGCATATAGTAGGGAAGCTCAGGATAGCGCTTGTGCATTATCATGTAAAGAATATGCACGTCGTCAACAAGACGCATATCACCGTCTGTTTCGCTGAAAAAGCCAAGGTCGTCAAAGCTGTCGGCAGAAAGGCCGTGACCGAGATGGTCGTTACCGCAGACAACATATCCCTTTGAAGCAAGAAACTCAGCAAATTTTTCATATCTGCCTATATGCTCTTCAATGCTGTGAATAATCTGAAATACGCCCACAGGCTCCTTTTCGTCATCCTGCCAGATAGAGCAGTGTATTTTGTTTACTCCTGTTGATGAATTGAAATAAGCATCTTTTTTTATAATAGCCACAGAAATTTCCTCCTGTATGTAAGTTTACCTCTTAATTATAATATAAGATAAGCGAATAATCAACTGTAAAACTTAATTTATTTTTTAAGTAAAGCCTTTATTATATTTACAATAGGGCTTAAATGTTATATAATATTTAATCAGTCGGGACAGGAGGGGAGATAATGTTCGGTTATGTAAAGATCAATAAGCCTGAAATGAAGGTTAAAGAGTATGAAGCCTACCGTGGACTTTATTGTTCGCTTTGCAGAAGTCTTGGCAAAAACTTCGGCGTGCTTTCACGTCTGACTCTCAGCTATGACATAACCTTCCTTCTTCTTGTGAGACTTTCCTTGGGCCTTATGGTGCCCGAATTCAGAAAAGGCCGTTGTCCCTTCAGTCCTTCAAAAAAGTGTAATTACTGTATTAACGGTGAAGACGAGCTGAGATTTTCGGCGGCGGTTTCCATGATGTTGTTTTATTATAAAATAAAAGATAATATTGCTGACGGAAGCTTTTTCAGAAAAATGCTGATGTATATTATCCTTCCTTACGCCTTACTGAAATACAGAAAAGCTGAGAAAATGTATCCCGATGTGGCTAAGATGATTGAGGAAGGTATGCTCCGTCAGAGCGAAACAGAAAAAACAAAAACGCCCTTGACCGATAAAGCCGCTCACGAAAGTGCTGATATTTTAGGAAAAATTTTTGCTTACGGTTTTTCAGACGAGAAAGCAAAAGCATACCGTTTCGGTTACGGAATAGGAAAATTTGTTTATCTTGCTGATGCTGCAGATGATATAGTAAAAGATATAAAAAATAAAAGCTACAATCCTTTTGTTGAAAAATATAAGCTTATAAAAGAACCTGACGAAGAAATCAAAAAGGAAATTGAAGGAACACTTAATATGAGTGCAGCTGGTGCAGCAGAAGCTTTTTCAGAAATTGAAAAAAAGACTCTTACTCCGATTGTGGAGAACATAATATATGACGGCTTAGAAAATACTATGAAAACAATACTGAAAGGAAAAACGGAAAAATGAGAAATCCTTACGAAGTGCTTGGTGTACCGGCTAATGCTGATATGGATGAGGTTAAAGCAGCCTACAGAAAACTTGCAAAGCAGTATCATCCCGATCAGTATGCCAACAGCCCCTTAAGGGATAGCGCAAACAAAAAAATGCAGGAAATCAACGAGGCTTACGATGCAATTGTTTCAGGCAATGCAGGAAGCTATAAAAGCAGTGGCTACAGCAGTAGCTTCAACAATGATATTTACACAAAAGCAAGAGCCTTTATGTCTGAACAGCGTTTTGACGATGCTGAAGCAATTCTTGAAAGCGTCAGCGAAAATCTTCGTGACGCTCAGTGGTATTATCTTAAAGGACAGCTTAATTATAACCGTGGCTGGACCGATCAGGCTTATACCTACTTTACAATTGCCTACAAAATGGAGCCGGGTAATGCGCAGTACAGAAACGCTTATGAAAATATGAACCGTCAGCGTAGCGGCGGCTTCAGAACAAATCCGCAAAGACATAACTCAGGAAGAAGCTCAGATTGTGACGGCTGTGACCTTTGCTGCGGTCTTCTTTGTGCAGACAGTATCTGTGAATGCTGCGGTTGTGACATAATTCCTTGCTGTTGAGGTAAGAAATATGAGTCAGAGTGCAAAAACAGCAATGGGCGGTATGGTTACCGCTCTTTCGGTAATTATCCTTATGCCTACGGCACTGGATTTGTTTGTATATGCTCTGCCTGCTATGGCGGGAATGCTTACAATGTTTGCCGTTATTGAGCTTGGAAAAAAGTGGAGCTTCGGTGTTTATACTGCTGTTTCACTGATTTCTGTTCTTCTTGTACCTAATAAAGAAGCAGCAGTTATGTATCTTGCATTTTTCGGTTATTATCCTATAGCTAAAGCCTTTTTTGAAAGTAAGCTTCCTAAGGTGCCGGAATATATCTGTAAATTTCTGCTCTTTAATGTGTCTGTAATAGCAGCCTATGCGGTGCTTATAAAAATTCTCGGTATGCCCTTTGATGAGCTTATGGGACTTACAGAGGAAGACGGCATTCTTAAAAAGTTTGCTGTGCCGATTATGCTTGGCCTTGGTAATGCGGTGTTTATTATTTTTGATATTGCCCTTACAAGAATTGTTACAGCTTACCTTGCAGTATGGCAGAAAAAATTCAAAAAACTTTTTCCGTTCAAATAATAAATTAAAGCGACGTTTCATTGAAAATGTCGCTTATTTTTTCACTTCAGAATAGGTGAATTTGCTTTTTTCGACAATATATGCTATAATACTCAAATTGTAAATCAAGATTGTCGATAAAAGGAGTTATCTATGATTAAAAAGATACTTTGTTTGATGCTGAGCTTTGTGGCAATAATTTCTCTTTGCAGTATGCCTGAAGCCAAAGCAGCTAACGAAAGCGTAAAAACTCAGCTTATAAAAATATATAACAGATTTCCTCACGGAAAATATTGGAATCACGTGGGAGTTAAGGATTGGGATTCGGATACAGTAACCTCAAGTCCTTGCCCCGGTCATTATTCATGCTCATGGAGAAGAGCCTGCTCCTGCAACCGTTTTGAAAATGCTATTCAGTGTATGGGTTATGCTCATAAAATTGCCTATGAAATTGTAGGTGTTTCTCCAAAGGAGTTTACAAAAAGCTATAAGCTTGATGCTTCAAAGCTCAGGGTAGGGGATATTATCCGATACAAGAGCGACACTCATTCTCTTACAGTTACAGGCATAAAAGGCACAAAAATTTCCTTTACTGATGCAAACTGGATTGGTAAGTGCCAGATAAGATGGTCACAGATGGATTTGAGCGAAATAATGCGTTTTTCCTATGTGCTTCACTACAAATACAATGACCGCAAAAATACTGACCTGGATTTTTATGAAGATGCCCATCAGCCTGATAACACCGAAAAATGGATAAACAGCTCTGAAAACTCACTTAATATAAGAAATGCACATACTGTTGATTCAAAAATTCTTACTTCAATTCCCGCGGGCGATGAATTTTATATTTACCGTCATTATGACGACGGCAAATACCTTTGGGGAAAGGTGCAATACGGTGCATATAAAGGCTGGTGTGCTCTTAACTGGAGCAAGTATGTAAGCAAAAACGGCAAGTGCGCTGAGCCTTCTTTTGTTTCAAACAAAGAAAGTTATTACTATAAAGATGCTGCATTACGATGGTCAAGTGTAAGCGGCGCAGATAAATATGTTCTTCGTGTGCTTGACTCAGACGGTGAGCTTGCAGCAAGGTATGTTACGGAAAATCTCAAGCAGACTCTTGATATTAAAAAAACAGGTAAGTATACCGCAAAGGTTTATGCAAGGTCATCTCACAACAGTACCTGGGCACCCGTAAGCAAGGAGATAAGCTTTACCCTTACCAAAAGCAAGCCCGTTTATGTAACTGATATTGAAATGAAAAATACTCTCAGCCTTTCAGTAGGTAGCAGTAAAACGCTTAAAGCTTCTGTTGTGCCCGAAAATGCTTCGGATAAAACTCTTATCTGGAAAAGCAGTGATGAAAGTGTTGCAACCGTATCATCAAAAGGTAAGATTACTGCAAAAGGCTGCGGCTACGCAGTAATTACATGCAAAGCTGATGATAAAAAGGGATACAGTGAGGTGTGTGAAATCACTGTAAAGCCCGCTGAGGCTGATAATCTTAAAGCAACAGATAAAAAGAAGGATTCAAAAATCAGCTTCAAATGGAGCAAGGCCAAGGGTGCAACATATTATGAAATTTATAAATACGACGGCAAAGAGTATACCCTGACTGCAAAAACAAAGAAAACCGAGTATACAGAAAAAGAACTTAAAAAGAACAAGAATTATTACTTCAAAATAGTTTCTGTTTATAAAAAAGATAATTTGAAAATCAAAAGCGGATATTCAGACAGACTGAAGGTAACTGCATAAAAATTTTAAAGGAGGAAGCGTTATGGCAGAAAATCTTAAGCTCAGAGAACTCAGAGAGAAAGCCATGAAGCTTCCTCTTACTCCCGGTGTATATATAATGAAGAACAAGGATAAAAAAATTATCTACATCGGTAAGGCAAAAAAACTTAAAAACCGTGTAAGCACTTATTTCGGCTCACAGAATAACCATAGCACCAAGGTTCGCAAAATGGTTGAAAATGTGGATGATTTCGATTATATCCTTACAGATAGTGAGTTTGAAGCTCTGGTGCTTGAATGCAGTCTTATAAAGCAGAATATGCCAAAGTATAATATTCTGCTTAAGGATGATAAGGGCTATAGCTATATTAAAATTACGAAAGGGCCTTGGGGTAAAATCTCAGCATCTTTCAGAAAGGATGATCCGACAGCAACCTATCTCGGACCTTATACAGGTAATTTTTCTGTAAAAAACTCTGTTGATGAAGCAAGAGAAATATTTAAGCTTCCTTCCTGTCAGAAGGTTTTTCCGAGAGATATAGGCAAAGGCAGACCTTGCCTTAATTACTTTATTTCAAAATGCTCAGCTCCCTGCGCAAGAAAAATCAGCCTTGAAGAGTATGAAGAGAATCTTAGTCAGGCAGTAGAGTTTCTTAAAGGCGGTTCAGCTGAAACAATCAAAAGGCTGAAAGCCGAAATGGAGGAAGCAGCGGAAAATCTGGAATTTGAAAAGGCTGCTAAAATCCGCGACAAAATTAAATCAATTGAGAAAATAGGCAGTAAGCAGAAGGTTGTAGTAGGCGGAAGCACTAACGAAGATGTTTTTGCGATTGCTCAGGGTGAGGAAAAGGCATGCCTTGCAGTTTTAAGCTTCAGAGAAGGTTTGCTTATAAGTACAGAACATTTCATAATTGATTACAGTGAAAATCTTCCTGACACAAGACAGGAGCTTATAACCTCGTTTTACTCAATGGAAAGACAGATTCCGCCTCTTGTGGTTGTTGACGGTGAGGTTACCGATGCTGAACTTATTTCAGATTGGCTAACTGAAAAACGAGGAAAAAAGGCTCAGGTTTTTCTGCCTCAGCGAGGAGAAAAGGCGAGAGTTACGGAAATGTGCTTAAGCAACGCAGCGCAGAAGCTGGGTGAATATCTTGGAAGAAAAGGTAACGAAACAGCCGCACTCGATGAGCTTTCAAAGCTGCTGGGACTTTCAAAATCACCCGAATATATTGAATCATATGATATATCCCATACTGCCGGCAGTGACAATGTAGCAGGTATGGTTGTGTTTAAAAACGGAAAGCCCTTCAAGTCTGCCTACAGAAAGTTTTCAATCAAGGGCTTTGACGGCCAGGATGATTACGGCTCAATGAAAGAGGTAATAAGCCGACGGCTTAACCGATACGAGGAAGAAAAGGAAAACGGCGAAGGCTTCGGAAAGCTGCCTGACCTTATACTTCTTGACGGTGGTCAGGGTCAGGTCAATGCAGTAAAGCCCATAATTGAAGCCTTCGGATATGATATTCCGGTTTTCGGTATGGTAAAAGACAATAAGCACAGAACAAGAGCTATTGCAGACGGGGGAGAGGAAATTGCAATCAATTCTTCAAGGAGAGCTTTTACACTTGTGTCCTCAATTCAGGAGGAAGTGCATCGCTTTGCAATAAGCTATCATAAGAAAAAGCACAGTAAATCTTCACTTGTGCTTTCACTTACCAAAATAGAAGGTATCGGAGAAAAGAAAGCCTCTATACTTCTTAAAGAAATGAAAACTCTTACTGCAATTAAAAATGCTTCAGCCGAAACCCTTTCAGCAATAAAAGGCATAAGCAAAAATGACGGTGAAGCCGTTTTCAGATATTTTCATTCAGAACAATAGATAAAATGTGAATAGTTTTCATAAAAAAGTTTGTTTGCGGATGTTGAATTCCGCAAACAAAACTGTTATAATCAAAGAGCAAAGGAGGAATTTAATTATGGTATCAGAAAGCCTTAAAAAGGTTAGAAAAGAGCATAAGCTTACACAACAGGATATAGCAGATGTGCTTGGTGTAGACAGAAGCACATATACCTTTTATGAAACCGGAAAAACCTACCCGTCAATAGCAACGCTCCATAAGCTTGCCGATATTTACAATGTGACAATAGGTTACCTTGCAGGATATGAAGAAAACCGACCCGAGCTCAAAACCAAGCATTTGAGTCCGTCTCTGAGCTCACCCAGCGTAGACCCCATTGCCTTTCTTTCAAAGGACGAACAGATTATGCTGATGTGCTACAGAATTCTTCAGAATGATAAAAAGCAGGAAGTTCTTAAATATATTAAAAATATTTCTGCTGAAGAGGAAGAATGAAGACTGAATAATTCTTTACAGTATTGACAAATGTGTCACAGTTGTTGTATACTATAATCACCAAAAATTAGGAGGTAATTTAAAATGAAAAAATTTATCGCATTATTACTCGCACTTCTTATGACTTTCTCAGTTGCAACAGTTGCTTTTGCTGCTGAAGAAACAGTACCCGAAACAACACCCGAAGCAGGAACATCAGAAGAAATCGATCTCGGCGAATTTCAGTGGATTCTTGATCTTCCTCTCTGGACTGCAAAGCCCTTACTCAAGGTTGCAAAGATTGCTCTTAAGTTCGTTAAGGTTTACCTTAAGATCAGTGCTGTATTCAACAACATTCCCGACGAAGTAGTTGACGGCGTTGAACAGGCTATCAAGGACATCATTGCAAAGAACGAAAAGCCCGAAACAGCACCTGCAGCAATTGCATAAGTTACATAACTGATAAGGCCGGAGAGTTTCTCCGGCTTTTTTGTTAAAAATGAATTTGTTGTAATCTTGTGTTCAAAAAATGAAAAAAGTTTTTGTTTCACCTATATTTTGAAATTCTTGTTGACTTTTCAGGTTAAATTTATTATAATATTTTCGTATGGTAGCGAAATTCGCTAGTTTTATTAAGATTTATTAGGAGGATACAACTTATGAAAAAAACATTATCACTTTTCTTAGCTGTTCTTATGATCGCAACTGCATTTATCGTACCCGCTTCTGCAGGCCTTGTACCTGATATCAGAGAACCCGGCGTATGTACTTGTGAAGATCACAACAGAACCGGTCCTTGTCATTGCTGCATTTATTGCGAAAACCTTGACAATACATATGTTCTTGACTGTTGCAAAAAGGAAAATCTTGGCGGCGAAGAAGTATGGGTATTCTGTTGCGTAGTTTGTAGTGGTCTTTGGGATTGTGAATGTGTAGATTGTCCCTGCTGTGCTGAAAAGAAGGACGAAGTTCTTGACGAAGACAGCACCGCACTTATCCCGCCTTCAGCACAGAACTCAATTATCGCTGGCTTCCAGAATGCAATTCAGAAGATTAAGGCAGTATTTGATAAGTTCTTTGATTCAATCTTTGAATTCCTCAGAATCGACGATTTCTTTGGTAACTAAAAATTGAAACTCAGCCCTGCAGCTTTTGCAGGGCTTACTTTTTTATAAGTGCAGCCTGCCGGTGAAGGGGCGCCGATTGCCGAACAAATCCTGCGGGATTTGTTCGGCAGCTTTTTATAAAAAAGCAACCCTGAAAAATCATCCCTCATTGAGGAATGATTTTTCAGGGTTATCGGCGCCCGAACTTTGCCGTAAGCGGGCATTAATTATTCTTCAGGAAGCTTACAGATATCTACCCATTTGATAAAGCCTGAAAGCTCTTCAAGCTGAGGTATTGTAAGCTCAATTGCACTGTTGCTGCTTCCGCAGGCGGGAAAAACAGTTTCAAAACGCTTAAGTGATTCATCAAGATAAACCTGAACACCTTCGTTTACAGCAAAGGGACAAACTCCTCCTATACTGTGACCAATCATATCGTCAACTTGTTCAGGTGTGAGCATTTTGGCCTTGCAGGAAAATTCAGCCTTGTATTTTTTGTTGTCGATTCTGCCGTCACCTGCAGCAACAATCATAACTGCTTTGTCGTTAACGAGAAAAGAGAGAGATTTTGCAATTCTTTTGCCTTCTGTGCCTACTGCTTCAGCGGCGAGCTCAACGGTTGCACTGGAAACCGAAAACTCAAGAATTTTATCCTCCATTCCGTATTTTTTCATATATTCGCGTACACGTTCAATAGACATTTTCTTTTTCTCCTTAATTTTATTACTTAAACCATTATAGCTTTTTATTTTTTATTGTCAAGCAGTGTACAAATATTGTCACACAAATAAAAATATACATATTATTTCATCAGTTTGTATTGTGTTTTTTTCAACTTTAATGTAAAATTATAAGGATAAAAAATACGAGGTATTACAAATGGCAGGAAAAGAATTTTTTGAACTGAGAAAAAAGATAATCGAAAAAGATTTTGCATATATGAACGAGAAACAGCGTCAGGCTATTTTCCACGTGAAAGGACCCGTTCTTATCCTTGCAGGTGCAGGCAGCGGTAAAACAACCGTTATAGTAAACCGTATTGCAAATATTGTAAAATACGGAAACGCCTATCACAGCAATGAGGTCCGTTTTGAGCCTACGGACAGAGATATACGTTATATGAAGGCGTATCTTGACGGTGATGAGGATATGCGCTTTGATATTGAAGATCTGCTTTCCGTTGAACCGGCAAGACCCTGGCAGATTCTTGCTATTACCTTCACCAATAAGGCGGCAAACGAGCTTAAGGAAAGACTCGAGAAAATGCTTGGTGAAGAGGCTAAGGATATCTGGGCTTCAACCTTCCACTCAAGCTGTGTAAGAATTCTCAGAAAAGATGGTGAGGTGCTTGGTTACAGCAAAAACTTCACTATCTACGATACAGATGACTCAAAAAGACTTATAAAGGAGTGTCAACGTCAGCTTAATATAAGCGAAAGTGCACTTTCCTATAAAACTATTATCAGCGAGATCAGTAAGGCTAAGGATAGTCTTATTTCACCTGATGAGTATATGCAGAATGCAGGTAAGGACGCAAGAATGGTGCGTATTGCTCAGGTCTACAAAATGTATCAGGACGAAATGAAAAAGGCCAATGCAATGGACTTTGACGATATTATTGTAAACACAGTTAATCTTCTTGAAAAGTACAGTAATGTGCGCGAATATTATCAGAATAAGTTCAAGTACATTATGGTTGACGAGTATCAGGATACTAACCACGCACAGTATAAGCTTACAGAGCTTCTTGCAGGCGCACACAGAAATATCTGCGTAGTAGGTGATGATGACCAGAGTATTTACCGTTTCCGCGGTGCTACAATTGAAAATATTCTTTCTTTCGAGCACAGATATGCCGAATCAGATATTATCCGACTTGAGCAGAACTACCGTTCAACCCAGACTATTCTTGATGTTGCCAACGAGGTTATATCAAACAACAAAAAGCGTAAGGGCAAAAGTCTCTGGACAGCTAACGGTGCAGGTGATAAGGTTGTTATCAACACTGCTTATGATGAAAGCGATGAGGCTACTTTTGTTGCAGACAAAATTTCAGATAATGTAAGTACAGGCAGATACAACTTCAGCGACCATGCTGTGCTTTACAGAATGAATGCACAGTCCAACTCAATTGAAAGAACTCTTGTGCGTTCAGGTATTCCTTACAGAATTATCGGCGGTCACCGTTTCTATGAAAGACAGGAAATCCGTGACGCAATTGCTTACCTTACTGTTATCAATAATCCTGAGGATAACGTAAGACTCAGAAGAATCGTCAATGTGCCGAAACGAGGCATCGGCGACACAACAATCAACAAGGCTTCAGAGATTTCTTCAGGTCTCGGCATCAGCCTTTACGAGGTTTTCCGTCATTCTGATGAGTATGAAGCACTGAAGCGTTCATCCAAAAAGCTTATTGCTTTCTGTGACCTTATTGAAACTCTTTCAGAAAATGTTGATAAGGTGCCTCTTGATGAGCTTTTCACTGATGTAATTTCAAAAACCGACTACTTAGGCCATCTTCGTCTTGATAAAGAAAAAGGCGAGGAGAGAATTGAAAACATTTACGAGCTTGTTTCCAACCTTAAAACCTATGAGAGCGAAAACGAGGAGTCAACTCTTGCAGGCTTCCTTGAAGAAGTTGCTCTTATGACCGATATTGATAACTACAACGCTCAACAGGATGCAGTTGTTATGATGACAATTCACTCTGCAAAGGGCCTTGAATTTCCTGTAGTTTTCCTTCCGGGTATGGAAGAAGGAATTTTCCCGGGTATTCAGAGCATGTATAACCCTGATGATATTGAAGAGGAAAGACGCCTTGCTTATGTTGGTATCACAAGAGCCAAGGAAAAGCTTTACATCTCTCACGCAAATATGCGAATGCTTTTCGGTTCAACCTCAAGAAATCTTCCGTCACGTTTTGTAATTGAAATTCCAGACGCGCTTACAGAAAGAACAGGCAGACAGCCTGCTTCACAGAGAACCTTCGATTCACTTGTAAGAGGCGATTACGAGGACAGAAATTACAGCGGAAACGGATATCTTTCAAAAATCAATCAGAAGCCTCAGCCGGCCTCAGCACCGAAAGGACCGTCTGTATCCTACAATGTGGGCGATTCGGTAATGCACAAGGTTTTCGGAAAAGGTGTAATAGTTTCCTCAAAGCCTATGGGCGGAGATGCTATGCTTGAAATTGCTTTTGAAAAAGCAGGAACCAAGAAGCTTATGGCAAATTATGCAAAGCTTCAGAAAATATAAACCTTTAAAAAGGAGAGAATGTTATGAAAAAAACTATTAAGCGAATTTTAAGTCTTGTTCTTACGGTGTTAATGCTTATCGGTGCAGTGCCGATGTCTTTTGCAAAAGATGCTGATCCCGTAATTGTTGTCAGCGGTATGGCATCATACACTCTTGATGACGGTGAAACCGGTGAGAGGGTTTACGGACCCGAGACAGAAGTTATTCTGTCACTTGTGGGCAGAGCTCTTCCCGACGCAGCAAAATTCCTTTTCACAAAGGATTATCAGGCTCTTGCCGATGCAGTTGTCAGCGATGTATATAACAGCATCTTTGAAGGTATGGCTTGCGATGCAGAGGGTAACTCAAAGCACAATATAACCACAAAGACATTTCCGCTGTCACTTGACAACTATCCTGATGAGTGGGATTTCAGCACA
>JAFOXT010000394.1 GCA_017425745.1 Clostridia bacterium
CAGACAGCTTACCTGCGACCACAATTTTGCATTTTGCACGTTGCATTATGCATTTCTGTTAAATCAACTATATGTTGTGACCGAGCTAAAAAAATATACGGAGGATTAATACATGAAAGTTCTTGTAGTTGGAGCAGGTGCTATCGGCGGTACTGTAGCAGTACTTCTCAAAAAAGAAGGATATGACATCAGAATCAAGTGCCACATTCCTGAAATCAAGGAGCTTATTGAAACAAAGGGCTTCTATCTTCACGGTGCAAAGGGTGAGCACCACGTTGACTTCAAATGCTATCACGAGGTTGAAGAATTCGGCGACGAAAAGTTTGACATTATCATTATTGCAACAAAGTTTGCTCATGTAGCAGCTTCAGCAAAGCTTATTCTTCCTTACCTTGCTGAAGGCGGTATCATTGTAGGTATGCAGAACGGTATTCTTACAGAACAGCTTGCAGAAATCGTAGGCAGAGATAAGGCAGTAGGCTGTATGATCGGCTTCGGTGCAACAAGAAACGCTGATAACGACGTTACAATGACAAGCCTTGGCGAATACTATGTTGGTATGCTTGACGGACAGAAGACACCTATGCTTGAAAAGTTTGCTGAAATGCTCAGCCACGTTGTTCCCGCTCAGGTAACACTTGACATCAAGGGCCGTCAGTATTCAAAGCTTATCATCAACTCCTGCATCAACGCGGTTGCAGGTATTACAGGTGAAAAGCTCGGCTCTATCCTCAAGGACGTAAGAGCTCAGGACCTTTTCCTCAACATTGCAAGAGAAGGTATGGCAGTTGCTAAGGCAATGAACATCAAGGTTCCCAAGTACGGCGCTGTTCTTGAATACAGAATGCTTGCACTCAGCAACGCAAAGTGGTACAACAGCATTGTAAAAATCGTTGTACGTATGGTAGGTAAGCTTTACTCAGACGTTAAGCCCTCAACCCTTCAGTCAATCGAAGCAGGCGAGAAGACCGAAATTGACATTCTCAACGGCTTCTTTGTAGAAAACGGTGACAAATACGGTGTAGATACACCTGTAAACGATTTACTCGTTAAGATGATTCACGAAATTGAAGAGGGTAAGCGCAAGTGCACACCCAACAACCTTGCTGAATTCTGATAACAGCACAGGACCGTGCGAAAGAAAAATATTACATAACAAATGATTAAAGAGGAGTAGCATCGAGCCACTCCTCTTTAACTTTCGCACTTAACGTTTTTTCGCCCTCTCGCGGTACTGATGTACAGCTTCGGAGCGAAGAAAACGCTATCCTGCACTATTCTCAGAATCCAGCAGATTGAACTGATAACAGCACAGGAGACTCAAAAGGTTTATAAGTCGGTTTATATGGATAAAAAATAAGCGGTGCAATCAAAACTGCACCGCTTTAAATTTTTATATTTTATTTTACGAGATTGTAGATTGCAAGTGCTGCGTCAGCTCTTGTAACAGCTTTGAAAGCTTCACCATTGAAGATCATCTGAATCATATCAACTATAAGGCTTAAGATATCAAGGAATTCATTTTTGCCTGAAGCTTTGTATACTTCTGAAGCCATTTTAATCTTTTTGAGTTCCTTGTCACTGCCGCTTGCTTCATAGTCGGTAACCTTGCCGAGAAGTTCAGCAAATTCAGCTTCATTGATGATTGTATCAGCGCCGAAGGTTGTTGCATCAACGCCGCTCATAATACCGTTAAGATACATATACTCAACTGCTTTGTATGCCTTATGGCTGATTGTAATGTCGGTGTAAGGGAATCTTGCATCGGGAAGAGCAGCAAGAATTCTGTCTGCAATGTGTCTGTGACCTGCAACTGTGGGATGGCAAACCTCAACAACGGTGCCCTCTGTATCAATATAGAGATATCCGTATTTATCTCTGCCTTCAATCATGTGCTTGTTAGCGAAAGCGATAATAGCATCTTCAACTGCTTTTGAAGCAGCATCAGGCTCAGCTACTTCGTAAGGCTTACCTTCTTCTGTTTTGAGATATGTGGGGAACATACCAACAACAGCAATTGTTACATCGGGATTGTTTTCATAAATATATTCAATGATGTATTCCCAGTTTTCGTAGAGATTTGAAAAACCGTACTTGAAAGCTTCAACAAGTGCAGGCATAAGCTCGTCAACTGCGTTGAGATAGTCAGCAAGCTCAATTGCCATGCCGATAACATCATCTCCGACCTTTGCATTGTTAAGCAGTTCTATGAGAGCTGTTCTGTATTCTTCAGGAAGAATGTTAGCTGCAAGAGTGTCTTCCTGAACCCAACCGAGGTATGCACCCCAGTCGTTACCGCCGATACCGATGACAATAAGGTCAGATTCCTTGATAGCCTGACGCATCTGAGGAGCCTTTGCCATAATGTCAGCTTCAGAGGTGCGAGGAACTTTTTTGAAAAGATAGGGGTCATTTGCGGGATAGTAGTTGTCATCAAGCATGCAGCGAAGCTCCATTGTTCTGAAACCGGGGCAAGCCATAGGAATAAGCTCAGCACCAAGATCATCTGCAACATAAGCTGCGTATGAGTCGTCAACACGTGTGAATTCACTGAACTCGTCGCCGTAATCAGTGAAGCCGCTTGATTCACTATCTCCGAGGAGAAGAACTTTTTCGTACTTGTTATACTGCTTATCGCTGTCAGCTGCAAAGCAGATTACTGAACCTGAAACAAGCAGGAGTACAAGGATGAGAGCAATTGATTTCTTTAAAATTTTCATAATTTTTCCCTCTTGATTAGTTGTATCTTACCTTCTGGTAGATTTCATATGCTGCTTCTGATCTTGTGGCATTCTTGAATGCATCGCCTGAGAAAATAAGCTCAATGATGCTGATAAGCTGCTTGAAGAAGGAAGCAATACCTGTTTCGCCTGAAGCCTTGCTTACGGCAATTTTAAGAGCAAGACGGGTAACACTCTTTTCGCTGTCGGTAATTTCATATGTATCTGAAATTTTGTTGAGAACCTGTGAAAGCTCAGCTTCGGTAATCTCCTTGTCGCCTCCGAAGGTTGTGGGGGCTGTACCCTGCATAAGGTTGTTGAGATACATATATTCAACTGCCTTATACTCTGAGGAGTTTATGGAAACATCGGTGTAGGGGAAGCGTGCATCGGGGAGAGCTTCGAGAATCTTGTTCGCAATGTGTCTGTGACCGCCGTCTGTGGGATGGCATGTTTCAACAACTGTACCTGCTGTGTCAACATAGATGTATCCGTACTTTTCTTCATTGTCAACCATAGGTTTGTTACCGAAGTCAATCATCATCTGTTCAACTTCAACAGCCATGGGATCGGGCTCGATAACAACGTCTGGAGCGCCTTCTTCAGTTTTGTATGTAGTAACGAACATACCAACAACTACGAGAGTAACGTCAGGGTTAACATCATAGATGTACTGAACGAGGTAGTGCCAGTTTTCTTCAAGAGTCTTGAACGCATAAACAAGAGCCTTTGAAAGAGTATCGAGGAATACATCCCAAGCGTTGAAAGCCTGAGCCATTTCTACCATAACCTTAACAATATCGTCACCTAATGAAGCGTTCTGAAGGAACTCTCTGAGAGCTTTTTCAAAATCTTCGGGAAGGGGATTTCCTTCAAGTAAGTCAGTCATAACCCAACCGAGATATGCACCCCAGTCGTTACCGCCGATACCGATAGTGATAAGGTCAGCATCTTTGATTGCCTGACGCATATCGTCCTTCTTAGCGATAATTTCTTCGGGTGAATGGTGAGGAACTGCTGAGAAGAGATAATCGTCTCCTTCATATTCATCATCAAGCATATAACGAAGCTCAACTGTTCTGAAACCGGGGCAAGCCATAGGAATGAGTTCACCACCGAGCTCGTCAGCGATGAGAGCTGCGTATGAATTATCAACTCTTGTAAATTCTGTCATTACATAGGTGTAATCTTTGAAGCCGCTAGCTTCACTGTCGCCGAGGAGAAGTACTTTGTCGTACTTGTGGTAAACTTTTTCGCTGTCAGCTGCAACGCATACAAATGAGCTTGAAATAAGCAGAAGTGTAAGGATAACAGCTACAATTTTTTTGAGATTTTTCATAAAGATAGCCTCCATTATTTTTTTACTATAATAGTATTAAATAAGAAAAAAGTCAATATTTTTCTCAATAAACTTACGCCTTTTTTATATCAAACCAGAATTCTACACCGTGCTCTTTGTTGATTACACCGTATTTCTGCTTGTGCAGGTCCTGAATTGTTGAAACAATTGAAAGACCGAGACCGAACCTGCCTTCGCTTCGGGAGTGAGCCTTGTCGGCTCTGTAGAAGCTTTGCCAGATGTTTTCAATATCTGTGCCTGAAATGGGCTTGCCCGAATTGTAAACGCTGATTCTGTAGGCGTTTTGGACATCTCTGCAGGAAATTATAAGCTTACGGTCAAAGTCAATGTGGCTGAGAGCGTTTGAAAAATAGTTGTTGAATACCGAGGAGAGTAAATCGGTGTCACCTCTGCCCATAAAGTCTTCCGGAATGTCAATTGAAAGTTTTATGTTACATTCATCATAATCAAGACGGTGACCGTTGACAAGGTCGGTTACAAAGTCTTTGACAGAAAAGCTGCTTTCGTTGAGAGTATAGGTTGAACTGTATTGCAGCTGCTCCATAAGACGGACAATGAGGTTGTTCATCTTGTCAGACTCTTCAATTATTACGTCGCAGAATTCATCTGTTGAATCAGCTCCTATGCCGAATTTGATACCCTCGGCATAGCCTCTTATTATAGAAATGGGAGTTTTAAGCTCGTGAGAGGCATTTGCAACAAAGGAGCGTCGCACCTTTTCCTGCTTTCTTTCCTTTTCAATATCCGACTCAAGCTGTTGGTTTTCGTTTTTCAGCTCTTCAAGAGATTTTGAAAGGGAAGCGGAAAGGAAGTTGATGTTGTCGCTGAGCTCACGTAACTCCTTGTTTTTGAAAGTAGGGCAGGTTTCTTTGAAGTTAAGCTTTGCCATTTTCTCTGTTGTGTTTTTTATTCTGACAACAGGATCGAGATACATCTTTGAAACTATAGAAACACCGACAAACGCCGCAAATAAAATAGAAAGGCTGAGAGCTAAAAGTGCCCAACTTGCAGTGGTTGCATTACCTCGTATAAGGTCGGTTGAATAGTAAAGCTCAATTGCCGTGTTTTCGCTGAAAAAGTCGCCGTAAACAAGAAACTCAGCAGTTGTAAAAAACTCCTGCCTTATTTCAAAGTAGCTACCGTCGGGATACATTTCCTGGGAAACAAGCTTCATTACACGTGGCTGAAGCTTTTCAAGGGGTACCCATTTGTTTTCTTCACTATAAACAGCCTTGTTGGTGTCTGAGGTGTAAACAAGACGGTCACGGGGATAGTAAATTTCTACATAAACGCTGTTACTTGCCTCAAGGTCAGACATTTCACTCTGAAACGTGTCGCTTTTATAATCAAGCTTTGACATTTTATCGGCAACCGTTATAAGGGATTGCTTTGCAGCATAAAAGAAAATGTCATCCATTACCTCAAACTGAATATAGGTAAACAGCGAGAGGAATATCAGAGTAAGCAAAAGATTAAACAGTGAAAAGCGCCGTCTGAGAACGCTTTGTTTTTTTCTAAATTTCATCAGTTTTCCTCAATCTTGTATCCGATGCCGTATATGGTTTTAAGGTGTTTGTTGCCCCAATTACCAAGCTTTGTTCTGAGCCTTGCAACGTGAGAGTCAACTGTACGGATATCACCGGTAAAATCGTAACCCCATATACTGTCAAGAAGCTGTTCACGGCTGAAAACTCTGCCTGAATCTTCAAGAAGCACCTTGAGAATATTGTATTCCTTGAGAGTGAGCTCAATTTCTTTTCCCTCAAGTCTTACCTCGTGGGCATCGTCGTTGAAAATAAGGTCGTTGAATTCCTTTTCGTTCATAACGGCAGAGGAGGAAGCTCTTCTGAGGAGTGCTTCCACTCTTTTAACAAGAATAATTGGGCTGAATGGCTTTGTTACATAATCGTCAGCACCCGCTTCATAGCCGGTAAGCTCATCAAACTCTTCGCTTCTTGTAGAAAGCATAATAACGGGTACATTTGAGCTTTCACGGATTTTTCTGCAAACCTCCCAGCCGTTAAGACCGGGCATCATAATGTCCAGAATAATAAGGTCAATTCTGCTCTTGTCACGATTGAAAATTTCATAGGTAATATCGCCGTTTTCAGCTTCAAGAATGTTGTAGCCTTCCTTCTTTAAAAAGTCACCCACAATTTTACGGATTCTTTCTTCGTCGTCGGCAATAAGAATTGTCTTCATAATAATCCACCTTTCAACTTTAATCCATTTATATCATAGCATAAAAAAAGTAACTATACAATTCCCCCTCGGTCATAATTTGTTAAAATTTAAAAATTATTGCAAACTTGTTGCATAGCTTAAGATTTTACTTTCAGCTATATGTTTTTTCAGTAAATTAATACTTTTCATATTGACACAGATAAGTAATTGGTATAAAATTTATAATGTATATCTGCGCTTGACATTATTTATCATAAAGGAGAAAAAATATGATTAATGTAAACAATAACAATGTTTTCCATCTGCAGACAAAAAACACAAGCTATATTTTCAGAGTCCTTCCTTCAGGTCAGCTTGAAGCTCTTTACTGCGGACGCAAAATAAGAAACACAGACTCTTTTGATCATCTTTACGATAAGCACCTCAACGGCTTTGCTAACAGTGTTGCTTATTCTCAGGATGACACATCACTTTCCCTTGACCATATTGCACTTGAATTTTCAGCCTTCGGTAAGGGCGACTACAGAATGCCCGCTGTTCAGCTTATGAGCAAGGACGGAGTTTTCACAACAGACTTCAAGTATAAATCACACGGTGTTACAAAGCTTAAGCCTCAGCTCAAGGGTCTTCCTTCAAGCTATGGTGAAAGCGAAACTCTTACAGTTGTTCTTGAGGATAAGGTTCTCGGTGCTGAGATTCATCTTCTTTATACTGTTTTTGAAGAGTGCAACGTAATTACAAGAAGCACAAGAATTATCAACACAGGCAAGAATGCCTTCCATATAAAGTCAGTTATGAGTATGCAGCTTGATATGCCCGCTGACGATTATCTTATGCTTACCTTTGACGGTGCATGGACAAGAGAAAGATATAAGAACGAGCATCCGCTCAATTCAGGTATTACTGAAATCGGTTCGATAACAGGTACATCCTCAAACAGACACAACCCCTTCTTTGCGGTGCGTCACAAGGAATGCAATCAGCACGAGGGCAATGTTTACGGCTTTAACCTTGTTTATTCAGGTAACCATATTGCAAGAGCTGAGGTTTCAACTCACTCAATTCTCCGTATTCAGAACGGTATTAATCCCTTTGAGTTCGATTGGCTTCTTTCTGAGGGACAGATTTTTGATTCACCTGAAAGTGTAATGACCTTCAGTAATAAGGGCCTTAACGGTATGAGTCAGAATATGCATGCCTTTGTAAAGGAGCATATTGTAAGAGGCGTATGGAAGTATAAGGAAAGACCTATTCTTGTAAACAACTGGGAAGCAACCTTCTTTAACTTCAACGAAAAGAAAATTCTTGAAATTGCAAAGGCAACCAAGGATTTAGGTGCAGAAATGTTCGTTCTTGACGACGGTTGGTTCGGCAAGAGAAACAACGACAAGGCAGGCCTTGGCGACTGGAATGTAAACATCAAAAAGCTGCCAAGCGGTATAGGCGGACTTGCTCAGAAAATCAATGATATGGGTATAAAGTTCGGTCTTTGGGTTGAGCCTGAAATGGTAAATCCCGATTCAGACCTTTACCGTGCACATCCCGAATGGGCAGTTACAACTGATGTATATAAGCCTTCAGAGGGCAGAAATCAGCTTGTTCTTGACCTTTCAAACCCCGAGGTAGTTGATTTTATCATCAATACAATGACCGATGTTTTCTCAAGCGGCAACATCGAATACATAAAGTGGGACAACAACCGTCATATGTCTGACGTTTTCTCAAGAAGAAAGGGTGCAAGAAGCGGCGAATTCTACCACAGATATATGTTAGGTCTTTATGAAATCTGGGGTGCACTTACAGAGAAATTCCCCAACATTCTCTTTGAAGCCTGCTCAAGCGGCGGTAACCGTTTTGACCTCGGTACCTTCTGCTATATGCCTCAGTGCTGGACAAGTGACAACACTGACCCTCTTGACAGACTTTACATTCAGAGCGGCACCTCCTACGGCTATCCTCAGTCAGTAATGACAATGCACGTTGCTGCTGCAGTGAGCCTTAACGATTTCCGTTTCTCAAGTGTTGAACAGCGCTTCAATGTTGCTTCTTTCGGTCTTTTAGGCTATGAGCTTGACGTTACACAGCTTTCACGCTTTGACAGAGCCGCTGTAAAGAAGCAGATTGAATACTATAAGCAGCACAGAAAGCTTCTTCAGTACGGTGAATTCACAAGAATCGGTGATGTTTTCACAGATAACATAATCAACTGGCAGATTACCTCAGAGGATAAATCTGAAGCAATGCTCGGTTACTTTATCGACCGTGTAATTCCCAACCCTGCAAACGAAGTAATTAAATTCAAAAACCTTGACGAAGAAAAGGATTACGAGCTTGTAATCCGTCCTCAGGTTATCAATGTTAAGCAGGTAGGGGAGATTATCAATCAGCCGCTTCCGAAAAAGCTTGACATGGACGACGGAAAGTTGTATGATTTCCTTTGCAACACAATCAAGCTTAAAAACGAGAAGGAAAGCTTTACAGCAGGCGGCGATTCTCTTATGTATTCAGGCTTCAGACCTCAGCAGAGAGGCTTCAATCTTTCAAATGCCCGTATGCTGTTTGATAATGATTCAAGAATGTATTACGTAAAATCCAAGTGAAAAGAAAGGCGAAAATAAAATGATTAATCACGAAACCGTAGAAGTTTGCAGATGCTTTAATATCAAAGGCACAGCAATAAGCCACGAGGTAGTAACAGGCGGTCACATCAACTCAACAAATCTTGTGATTTTTGATGAGGACGGAGAAATCAAAAAGTATCTTGTTCAGGGAATCAATACCCATGTTTTCAGAAACCCTGAAAATCTTATGGATAACATTGTAAGCGTTACACAGTACCTTAAGGATAAAATTGCTGAAGCAGGCGGTAATCCTGAAAGAGAAACTCTTACCTTCCTTCCTGCAAAGGACGGCAATTACTACTATTATTACAACGATAAGTGCTGGAGAATTTACAACTTTGTTGACAAGGCATACACACTTAACCTTATTGAAAACGAAACAGTTTTTGAAAATGCAGGCAGAAGCTTCGGTATGTTCCAGCGTCACCTCAGCGATTATCCTATGCACAATCTTCACGAAACAATCAAGGATTTCCATAACACACCAAAGCGTCTTGATAACCTTAAAAAGTCAATTGAAGCTGACGTAAAGGGCAGAGCAGCTGAGGTTGAAGCTGAAATCAAGTTTGCGCTTGACCGTACAGAGGATGCAGCTTACGTGCTTGGACTTCATAAAAAGGGTCTTATTCCTCTTCGTGTTACTCATAATGATACAAAGCTTAACAATATCCTTTTTGACGAGGATACAAATGAGGGCATCTGTGTAATTGACCTTGATACAATTATGCCCGGTCTTTCACTTTACGACTTCGGTGATGCAATCCGTTTCGGCGGTAACACAACCTATGAGGATGACGACAATCTTGACAATGTAAAGATTTCCGTTGAGCTGTTTGAGGCTTTTGCAAGAGGCTTCCTTTCATCATGTGCAAAGGCTCTTACAAAAACAGAGGTTGACTGTCTTGCTTTCTCAGCAAAGCTTATGACCTTTGAATGCGGTGTACGTTTCCTTACCGACTATATTGACGGTGACGTTTACTTCAAAACAAAGTATCCTGAGCACAACCTTGTAAGAGCAAGAAATCAGTTCAAGCTTGTTGAAGAAATTGAAGCACACCTTGACGAAATGAATGCAATTGTAGAAAAGCTCTACAGCGAATATGTAAAATAAAAAAACATAAAAAACAAGGGCAGTTACACAGGAGTGTAACTGCCCTCAACATTTTCATTATACTACTATCCACATACTTTTGCAATAGGTATTTACAAAATAAAGTTGGAGATTATCAACAAAATTTTACATAAAACTATATATTTTTTATCTAACTTGTGGTATAATAATATCACAAAAGGAAAAACACCTTTTGAATAACCCGGAAGGCATTTAATGTAACGGGATAAAACAGAAAGGAGCTGACGATATGAAAATTACAGTTATCGGCAGAAAGTGCACACCCAGAGATTCGTTTAAGGAAAGAGCTGAAAAAAGACTTCAGAAGGTTGAAAAGTTCTTCGGCAGTGACGCTGAAGCAAAAATCACTGCAACCGTTGAAAAAAACGAGCAGATTGTTGAAGTTACAATTTTCCACGATGGCATCTTCTTCCGTTCTCAGGAAAGAGCTGCCAATATGAACGATGCTCTTGACAGGTGCGCCGATTCAATTGTTCGTCAAATCCGCAAGAACAAAACAAAAGTTGAAAAGAAGCTGAAAAAGGGTGCGTTTGAAACCTTTGAAGCAGTTGAAGCCTTTGAGCCTGAAGACAATTACGATGTTGTCCGTTCAAAAAGCATCAACCTTAAGCCTCAGAGTGTTGATGAGGCAATTTTACAGATGAACCTTCTCGACCATCAGTTCTATGTATTCCTCGACTCATCAAACGATAAGGTGAGTGTGGTTTATGCAAGAAAAGACGGCGGATACGGTTTAATTATCCCTGATACAGATTGATTTATTTCTTAAGTTGTGATATAATACGAACCGTCTTACACAAGGCGGTTCTAATTTTTTATTATCGAGGTTCAGTATGAAAATAAATTTTGTAATTCCCTGCCTTTTAGGTCTTGAAAAGCTTATTGCTGACGAAATGAAAGACCTTGGTGCAGAAAACGTAATTTCCGAAAACGGCCGAGTGCTTTTTTCCGGTGACGAGCATCTTCTTGCAAGAGCAAATATCTGCTCAAGATATGCTGAAAGAATTCAGATTCTCGTGGGCTCATTTGATGCACTTTCCTTTGAAGATCTTTTTCAGGGCACAAAATCACTTCCCTGGGAAGAGTGGATTGGCGCTTATGATGCTTTCCCGGTAAAGGGTTATTCTCTTAATTCAGCTCTTTTCAGTGTAAGCGACTGTCAGTCCATTATCAAAAAGGCTGTTGTTGAAAGACTCAAGAGCAAATACGGAATTTCTTGGTTTGAGGAAACAGGCCCTATTCATCAGATTCAGTTTTCAATTATGAAGAATAAGGTAAGCCTTCTTATTGATACATCAGGCTACGGACTTCACAAGCGTGGCTACCGCCTTGAAGCAAACGGAGCCCCTATCAAGGAAACTCTCGCAGCTTCACTCTGCAACCTTACAAGGCTCAGACCTTACCACACTCTTTATGACCCCATGTGCGGTTCAGGTACACTTCTTATTGAAGGCGCTATGATGGTACATAATATTGCACCGGGTATTAACCGTCACTTCACAGCTGAAAGATGGGATGTTATTCCCGAAAGCGTGTGGACTGAGGAAAGAGAAAGAGCAAAATCTGCTATTATCACCGACAGTAACTTTGTGGCATACGGCTCAGATATTGACGAAAGAGCTCTTCAGAGTGCAAAGCAGAATGCAATCAGAGCAGGTGTAGATAAATACATCACCTTTGAAAAGGCTGATATCAAAGATTTTAAACCGAAAAGCGAAAAGGGTACAGTTATCTGCAATCCTCCCTACGGTGAAAGACTTCTTGACCTTAAGCAGGCAGAAGACCTTTACAAGCTTATGGGTAAGGTTTTCCCACAGCAAAAAGGCTGGGCATATAACGTAATCTGCCCCAGTGAAGATTTTGAAATCTTCTTCGGCAGAAAGGCCGATAAACGCCGCAAACTCTATAACGGTATGATTAAGTGCCAGTTCTATATGTACTTTAAATAAAAACAAGGCAGAGATAACCCTCTGCCTTGTTTTTTAGTGTGGAGTGTGGAGAGTGAAGAGTGGAGTTAAGAAACCCTTCCGTCAGACCTATGGTCTGGTGATTGTAACGCTTCGCTCCGATTATATCCGTTTTAATTTTGTTGAATACCATAACTAACAGTCCGCCGAGGCAACTAAGCTTAATCGGCGGACTATATTTTTATTTTCTGAATCTGTAAAGTCGGATATAATCAGCTCGTTACCTTTAACAGATGAGTTGGTTTCGCAGACGAAATCTGACCATTTTATGAAAGATAAAGGTGCGACCACAACTCCACTCTCAACTCTTCACTCTCCA
>JAFOXT010000395.1 GCA_017425745.1 Clostridia bacterium
ATCCTACCATTAAATAACTCCATTGTCAATCAAAGAGGGTAAAAACCACTTGAAAAATTCCTCTGTTTCTAATATAATATAGAAAGACAATTTCAGGATGTGATAAATTTGAATTTAAAAATAGATTTCAAAAAAGTTATGGAGCTGCTTAAAGGCACCGACCTTCTGCTTCTGGGTCTGACTCTTGCACTTTCAATTTTCGGCACTATTATGGTAAGCAGTGCAACCTTTGACGCAGAAACGGGTGCCCTTTTCTCCCGTGACAGTAAGGTTATGATTCTTGCCGCAATTCTCGGTGTAACGGCTTCTATGGTTATTTCGGCAATTGACTACGACATAATATTGAAGCTATGGCCCGTTGTAGCGGCAGGCTCAGTTTTTCTGATGCTGATGCTTTTCCCTTTCGGTGTTTCGCCTGATGCCCGTTCAGACGCTTTCTCGTGGTTCAGAATCGGCTCGCTTTATTTTCAGCCGTCAGAAATTGTAAAAATAGGCTTTATTATCACCTTTGCCTTTCATTTAAGTAAGGTAAAGAACAACATTTCAGACATCAAGCACGTTTTTCTCCTCTGTATGCACGCAGCAATTCCTATTCTTCTTGTTATTTTAACCGGTGATATGGGTTCAGCACTTATCTTTATGTGTATGTTTATCGGTATGATGTTTGCAGCAGGACTCAACTGGCTTTACTTCCCTGCAGGTGCTCTTATTGTGCTTGTTGCTTCACCCGTAATCTGGTTCAAAATCTTCGACGATATTCAGCGAAACCGTATTCTCGCACTTTTCAGACCCGAGGAATACACCAACGAAATATATCAGCAGAATCAGGCTCTTGCAGCAATCAAAGAGGGCGGACTTTTCGGTATGGGTCTTTTTAACGGTAAATATACCCAGACACCCAATGCAATTCCCGAGGCCGAAAATGATATGATTTTCTCAGCGGTGTGCGAAGAAACCGGCTTTATAGGTGCGCTTATTCTCATTTCGCTTTTTATTCTGCTGGCAGTAAAAATTGTATCAGTAGGTAAGCGTTCAAAGAACTTTGCAGCTCTTATGATGTGCTACGGCGTTATGTTTATGATTATCGCTCAGGCGGCTATTAATATAGGTATGTGTACCCGTCTTCTTCCCGTTATCGGTATCACTCTTCCCTTTATCAGTGCCGGCGGTTCTTCAACGGTTTGCCTTTTCCTTGCAATGGGACTTATTCTGAGTATTTACCGTTCATCAAAAGAGCTCAGATATGAGGACTACAGATTCAGCAGAATGACAAAATAAATGCAAAATGCAAAGTGCAAAATGCAAAATTAATGGCAGAGATTCGCTTTTATGCGTAATCTCTGCCATGTTTGTTTTATTGTTTTGACGAAGTTGTTATTTCTTTTTCTTGTTGCGGTATATAATAAGTGCCACAATAACAGCTACAATTATCACACCAATTAAACCGCAAATAACCGGCCAGGTTAAATTGGAAGAAACAAATACTGCCGTAGGGCCGTCAGCTCCACCGATGAATGCAATATCAGAAGCTTCATTGCTGCATCCCGTAAGACATAATGCCAAAGCCAATAACAAAACGAGTGATGTCAGCTTTTTCATACCTTTGCTCCTTTTTAAGTTTCTGCTTAGCTGTCATATTTTCTGCAAAGGAAGTCTGCACCGATACTCTCTGCGATTTCCTTTGCCTTTTTGATTTTTTCTTCGCCTATTACATCAACTACTGAAAGTCTTGTTTGGGCGCCCTCATTTACGCAGTCTTTTGCGAATTTCAGCATTGCCTCATAGGCTTTACCCGGATAAATATTGCGTGTAATTTTGTCGTATCCCTCGCTTGTAATATCATTGAGAGATATTGAAACGCTGTCAAAAGCTTTGCAGATTTCCTTTGCGGTTTCTCTGCCGTTAATTAAATCGGAAAGACCGTTTGTGTTAAGTCTGAGCTTAAGCGACGGATATTTTTTTCTGAGATATTCAGCTGTTGCAATAAGATTTTCATAGGCATTCGTAGGCTCACCGTATCCGCAGAAAACGGCGGTATCCTTACCGCTGAAGTCGTATGCGTCAACGGCTGAAATAATATTGTCAAGCGTAGGCTCGGTTTCGTGAAAAAGGTTTTCAGCCTCACCGATTGCATCTACCTTATCCCTGATACAGAAAACACATCTGCAGGGGCATTTGTTTGTTATATTGAAATATACGGAGTTATGATATGTATAAACTATATCTGCCATTTTATCACCTCATAAATCTTTCAATTTTTGCTTTTTCTAAAGCTTTTCCCATAAGCACAAATATCACTCCGCTTCCCACAGCCTGAACAATGCTGAAGGGAACACTTGTAAGTGCCGTGGGGAAAGAGTACATAAGACTTTCTGCCAA
>JAFOXT010000396.1 GCA_017425745.1 Clostridia bacterium
GCTTTCACAGGCAGACTCACTGAGAAAAACGCATAATCAAAAAGCTCCCATTCGGGAGCTTTTTTTAATGCAGAATGCAAAATGCAAAATAACTGACGAGATTTAAACGTAGAGGCTGCCGTTGGCAGTCCGTTTTTACTGTTCTGTGATTTTCTAAAGTAAAATTAAACCTTATACCATACTATAGAGGTTGAAAAAATTTTTATTATGTGCTACAATAAAATGATTTAATTTGCGCTCACTCTGAGCGATAATACATTGAGGTGATATTAATGGGCTTTCTTAAAAAGCTTTTTGGTGATTATTCAAGCAAAGAAATCAAGCGCATCAGACCTAAGGTAGACAAGGTTCTTTCTTATGAAGATGCTTATTCAAAGCTCACTGACAGCGAACTCAAGGCGAAGACAAACGAGTTCAAGGACCGTCTTAACGGCGGTGAAACTCTTGACGATATTCTTCCCGAAGCATTTGCTGTCTGCCGTGAGGCTTCGTGGCGTGTTCTCGGAATGAAGCACTTCCCCGTACAGATTATGGGCGGTATTGTTCTTCATCAGGGACGAATTTCAGAAATGAAAACAGGTGAAGGTAAAACTCTTGTTGCAACTCTTCCTGCTTACCTTAACGCACTTACCGGTAAGGGCGTTCATATTGTAACAGTTAACGATTACCTCGCTCGCCGAGACAGTGAATGGATGGGCAAGGTTTACCGTTGGTTAGGTCTTTCAGTAGGTCTTATTGTAAACGGACTTGAAACCGACGAAAGAAGAGAGGCTTATGCAGCCGACATCACATACGGTACCAATAACGAAATGGGCTTCGACTATCTTCGTGACAATATGGTGCAGTATATGACCGATAAGGTACAGCGTGGCCATAATTTTGCAATTGTGGACGAGGTTGACTCAATTCTTATTGACGAAGCAAGAACTCCGCTTATCATTTCAGGTATGGGTAGCCGTTCTTCAGAGCTTTACGGTCTTGCAGACAGCTTTGTAAGAGGTCTTAAGAAGTATAAGATTGCAGAGGTTGACTCAAAGACAAACCTTGAAGACCTTGCAAAGGAAGTAGGCGCTGACTATATCGTTGACGAAAAGGCTAAGACTTCAACCCTTACAAAAACAGGTATCCAGAAGGCTGAGCGCTTCTTCAACGTTGACAATCTCAGCGATCCCGAGCATCTTGCTCTTTCACATCATATCAATATTGCAATCAAGGCTCACGGTATAATGACAAGAGACATTGACTACGTTGTAAAAGACGGTCAGGTTCTTATCGTTGACGAATTCACAGGCCGTATTATGATTGGTCGCCGTTATAACGACGGTCTTCATCAGGCTATTGAAGCAAAGGAAAACGTAAAAATTGCAAGAGAAAACAAAACCCTTGCAACAATCACATTCCAGAACTACTTCCGTCTTTACGAAAAGCTTTCAGGTATGACCGGTACAGCTATGACAGAGGTAGAGGAATTCAGAGAAATCTATTCTCTTGACGCAGTTGAAATTCCCACAAACAAGCCTCTTGCAAGAAAGGATAACACCGACGTTATCTATCAGACAGAGCAGTTCAAGTTCAACGCAATTATTGAGCAGATAAGAGAATGTCACGCAAAGGGTCAGCCCGTGCTCGTTGGTACAGTTTCAATTGAAAAGAGTGAAAAGCTTTCAAATGCCCTTAAGAGAGTTGGCATCAAGCACAACGTGCTCAACGCAAAGCACCACGATAAGGAAGCAGAAATTGTTGCTCAGGCAGGTAAATTAGGTGCAGTTACAATCGCTACAAATATGGCAGGCCGTGGTACTGACATTATGCTCGGCGGTAACGCTGAGTACCTTGCAAAAAGCGAAATGAGAAAGCTTGAATACACCGAAGAGCTTATTGCAGAAGCAACAGCTTTCGGTGATACAGATAACGAAGACATTATTGAAGCAAGAGAAAAGTTCAAGGAGCTTGAAGCTAAATACAAGGCAGAAATTGCAGGCGAAGCTGAAAAGGTAAGAGAAGCAGGCGGTCTTTACATTATCGGTACAGAGCGTCACGAGTCAAGACGAATTGACAATCAGTTAAGAGGTCGTTCAGGTCGTCAGGGTGACCCCGGTGAAAGCAAGTTCTTCCTTTCAATGCAGGATGACCTTCTCCGACTCTTCGGCGGTGACAGAATGATGAGCGTAATGAACTCACTTCCTGTTGATGCTGATATGCCTATTGAAGTTGCTATGCTCGCTAAGCAGGTTGAAGGCGCTCAGAGAAAGGTTGAAGGCAACAACTTTGCTGTAAGACGTAACGTAATTTCATTCGACGACGTTATGAACCGTCAGAGAGAAATCATTTACGGTCAGAGAGACAAGGTTCTCAAGGGCGAAAACATCAAGCCTATTATCGAAAAGATGATTGACGATTCAATCGGTGACACCGTTGAATTCTTCTGTCCTTCAAATATTCCCTCAGATGAATGGCATATTGCTTCACTCCGTGAAAAGTATAACGGCTGGCTCACAGACGAAAACGACTTCACAGAGGACAAGCTCAGAAGCGATGAAATCTACGATCTTCTTACAGAAAGAGCTCACAAGCTTCACGCTGAACGTGAAGAGCTTTACGGTGAAGAAGCTATGCGTGAAATTGAAAGAGCAATGCTTCTTCGTAACGTTGACCTTAAGTGGATGGATTATATCGACGCTATGGATGAGCTCAAGCGCAGTGTAGGTCTTCTTGCATACGGTCAGAAGGACCCCGTTGTTGCTTTCCGTGAAATGAGCTACGATATGTTCGAAGAAATGACCAGCTCAATCCGTGACGATACAGTTAAGGTTGTTCTTTCAGTTCGTTTCAGAACAGAGGAAGAAATCAAGCGTGAACAGGTTGCAAAGGTTACCTCCACAAGCGGTTCAGGCGATGGCTCAGAAAAGGGCAGAACTGTAAGAAACGATAAGAACAAGGTTGGCGTAAACGATCCCTGTCCCTGCGGCAGCGGCAAGAAGTATAAAAAGTGCTGCGGTAAGCCGGGCGCAAGTAAATAAAAATGCAGAGCATTTAAACTGGAAATACTGACGAAACGGTCAGGTTCATAAGACTTTAAAGCAGAGGTGCAGTTGTATCTCTGCTGTTTGTTGTCTTGATTTTTTTACTGTCGGGTGGTATTATTAAATAATCAAGGTGGTGAAGGTGTTGAGAGCAAGAAGGTTAGTAGCAAAATATGTCGCTTATGTTATATCTTATATATTACTGGGTGACTTGATATACGTTGCTTATAAGTGCGTAAAAGAGCTGATTCTCTTTAAACTCAGACCCGAAATAATTTGTGTGGATATGATGAGCTATCTGCAGGCACCATTAATTATTTCTTTAACAACATGTGCCTCTATAGGAATCGTAAAGCTTTATAGACGTCTTATGGAAAAGCCGGATTTGCATCTTAATAAAACACTGTCCGCTTTTCTGATTTTCTGTGTGGTTGCTTCTTCTTTCGGAGTATGCTATAGCTTTGTTGCAAACAAAACGGAAGTGCGTTCTGATGGCGAAATTAAAATTTATGACAGTATGGGTAGAATTCAGGAAATCAGAGCTGTAAACGAAGCAAAAAGAATTCAGCTTAAAGCAGAGCGGTTTGATTATATAACAGATTACGGTTACGGAATATTGTTTTATTTAACCTTTTCTGATGGTGAAATTATCAATCTGGACAGCACGAGCTTCAGAGATGTTGAAGCGATGAAAGAACTTAAAGCGCTCTCAGGGGATAAGCTTATAATAACCCACACTACTGATACTGCCCTGGAGATTTTAGGTACAGGTGACAAAGAGCTTTATGATACTTACATCGAACTGTTTCCAAAATTCAAGGACAGACCCCTTACCTATTACGAGGAAAATTGGGATCAGTTCACCCGTTATGAATTCGGACAATGATTTTCAGCACTTCTTATGAGGTGCTGATTTTTTCTCTTTCTGCTTTTATTTTAAAAATTTTCTTAAAGCTAATGACAATTACGAAAAACTGTGATATACTACTTAGTTGTATACCTAAAATTATATATTAAAGGAGTTATCCTGATGGCAAACATTACAGAAAACTACAAGGCAGTCATTGACGGCCTTTCAGAAAATCTTACAAAGCTCGGCTTTACAAAATGTGCCGAGGAAGACCTTGTAACAAGATTCCAGAGCGAAAAGGGTGTTGTTGCAGTTGTTCTTAACGATAACATTATTTCTCTTATGGGCGGCGAAGACCTTGAAAACGTAAACGAAACACCCACTAAGCTTGCAGCAAGCCTTTTTGAAGAAACTGCAGATGCAAAGGATATCAAGTATGTTGTGAACGAATTTGCTGACACACTTCAGGCAAAGTACGGTCAGAAGAAAGCAGTTCAGAAGAAGGCTCAGTCAAACAAGGGCCCTCAGACAGTTTCAAAGGCACAGGTAAAGAACGGCTCATTCTATGACCCCAATACTCTTGCAAGCAAGCTCTGTCTTGTATTCCCTGAGCTCCGTGAAGCTTATAAGGCAACACTTGCCGAATACGGTGAATTCTATGCTGAAGACTTCTTCCAGAATCACGGTACAGAGAGAGTAATTGCTGCAATCAAGGAAAACAATCCTGCAACAATGAAAAAGCTTTTCCAGGTGCTTAATGAAATCTATGAAGACGGCACAAACGAAACCCAGTCAGTTATCGCTGTAACAATTCTCGGCGAGCTTAACAATGACCAGATTCTTCTTGCTCGTTGTGTTGACTATATGAGCACAACAATGGCTCCTCCCGTAATTGAGGTTAATAAATATCTTGCTTCAATGGGCGGTAAGAAGGCTAAGAAAAAGCTTCTCAATCCTCCCGCATATAAGCCCAAGAAGAAAAAGAAGCAGAGCGCATTTATGAGAGCTATGAGCGAAGGTATGGCTCAGACTCCCATTCAGTAAATTTTTAATTGAAGGTGAAAAATATGAAGGTACTCAACAAAATTTTAGGCGCCTTCTGGGGAAACACCAAAAGGCAGGACGACAAGCGTATAGCTACACTCAGCTGGCCGGAAAATATTGAGGAGTCAAGAGATAACCCTTATATTGATGACGGCAATCCTATGCACCTTATTGATGTATGCTACCCTGCAAATGCAGAGGGTAAGCTTCCCGTAATTATTGATGTACACGGCGGCGGATGGATGTACGGTGATAAGGAGCTTAACAAGAACTATTGCCACCACCTTGCTAAAAGAGGTTATGTGGTTTTTGTAATGAGCTACCGTCTTTATCCTGAGGTTACTGCCGATGAACAGCTCAGAGATGTTTTTGCTTCACTTAAGTGGATAAAGGAGCATCTTGACGAATACAATTGCGACAAAAACAGAATTCTTCTTACAGGTGACTCAGCAGGCGGTATGCTTGCAGGCTTTACAGCACTTATTTCATCAAGTGAAGAATTAAGAGATGCCTACGGCGTTGAAGACCACGGACTTGACTTTGATGCAGTGTGTCTTACTTCACCTATGCTTTATATGAATCCTGATCATGTTTCAGGACATTATACAAGAATAGCTATCGGTAAGGACTTCAAGAGCAAAAAGTGGGGTCAGTATGTAAACCTTGACCAGCTTCTCACTGTCGGCAAAATGCCTCCTGCAATTCTTGTTACCTCAACAGGTGACTTCCTTGCAAGAAAGCATACTCTTATGGGTGCAGAAGAGCTTATCAGACACGGTGTTGAAACAAAGCTGCTTGATTTCCCGAAGCAGGAAAACGGCAAGGAGCTTCCTCACGTTTTTGCAATTCTTTATCCTGAAAAGAAGCCTTCAGTTGATGCAATTGAAGAAATGCTCAGCTTTTTCCATAAGCATGCAGACAATAAAGTGATAAAATAAAAAACAGCCTCGCCTTGGCGAGGCTTTGCATTTAAGTTGGTGATAATAATGAAAACTCTTATTAAGATGTTTCTTACCTTTGCAAGAATAGGCGGCTTTACCTTCGGCGGTGGCTACGCAATGCTTCCTATGCTGCAAAGAGAGGTTGTTGAAAAATATAAGTGGGCAACCAATGATGAGCTTATCGATTATTACGCAATCGGTCAGTGTACACCCGGTATTATTGCAGTAAATGTTGCGACCTTTATCGGATACAAAAATAAGGGAATACCCGGTGCGATTTTTGCAACCCTCGGTGTGGTCACACCCTCAATGATAATTATCGGTCTTATTGCAGCCCTTGTAAGCAATTTCCGCGACTATGAGGTTGTGCAGTGGGCTTTTGCAGGAATCAGAGCAGCAGTTGTTGCACTTATTCTTTCTGCGGTGCTTAAAATTGCAAAAAAATCCCTCGTTGACATTTTTACAGCAGTTCTGTTTGTGGCGGTAACAATTCTTTCCTTTGTTACAGATTTGTCACCGGTGGTTTTTATAGTAACTGCGGCAGTGTGCGGACTTATCATTAAGCTTTCAAAAGAAAAGAAAGCAAAGGAGGATGAAAAATGATTTTCCTTGAGCTTTATTTCAGATTCTTTTTTGTAGGTCTTTTTGCAATAGGCGGAGGTCTTGCAACTGTGCCGTTTCTTCAGTCAATGGGTGAAGCCACAGGCTGGTTTAATCAGTCCGATATTGCGGATATGATTGCAATTTCTGAATCAACTCCCGGCCCTATCGGTGTAAATATGGCAACCTATGTAGGATACCAGTCAGGTGAAGTCTTTGGCGTTGCAGGCGGAATCTTCGGTGGAGTTATTGCAACTCTCGGACTTATCACTCCGTCAATTATTGTTATTGTAATAGTTGCCAGA
>JAFOXT010000397.1 GCA_017425745.1 Clostridia bacterium
AGAGCTCCCGCCCTCCAAATATGTATATGCTGAAGGGTACACTGTTTTGGTTGCCATTAGTATGCCATCCTCCTCTCAGCCATGCGTTGATCGTTCATAATGCGAACAATATCATTGAATTCTTTGACGCTTTTTGCATCGATTGTCGCATAGTAGTTGTTGATGATCGTCTGCCCGACATCCTTTTCGGGTATTATGTTCGAGCCCTGCGGAAGCGTCACAAGTTCGGGGCCTGCTTCGCCCACCCAGGTCTTGCCGCCTGCGTAGTTTATGACTCCATCCGCATGATTCTGCACCTTTTTGACATTGTCCTGTGCTCCCGTGACGGTCTTCGTAAGTTCCTGCGTGGAGTTTCCGATCGCGGCCATGCTCTTGCTGAGATCGTCAGACCTTACAGATTTCCGTGCCCTTTTTGAGGGTATTATCAGAATGGCAATTTTTGTTGCATATATTGCTCTTGTTTCACTGATGAAAGACATTAAAAGAACATTTATGTATCACGGAGCAGAGCATAAAACAATTTTCTGCTACGAAAGCGGTCAGGAGCTTACTGTAGAAAACGTAAAAAAGCAGACAAGATTCCATCCCAGATGCGGTACAAGCTTTATATTTGTAATTCTTATTATAAGTGTTATTATTTCATCAGCTGTTTCGGTTATTGCACCTGAGCTTCGTAATCAGAGAATTGTATGGATGGCAGTTAAGCTTCTTATTCTTCCCTTTGTTACAGGAATCAGCTATGAATTCATTAAGTATGCAGGTAAGCACGATAATCTTTTTGTAAGAATATGTGCCGCTCCCGGTCTGTGGATGCAAAGACTTACCACAAAAGAGCCTGATGACAGTATGATTGAGGTTGCAATTGAAGCTCTCAAGTGTTCTTTAACCGGTGAAGTGCCTGTAAAAGAAACGGAAGAGGCTGAAGAAGTTTTAGAACCTAAGGAAATTGAATTTACAGAGGAAACTCCATGACTTCAAAAGAACTATTTGACTCAATAAAAAAGAAGCTTTCAGATAACAGTATTGACAACTATGAAAATGAAGCATATTTTATTATAGAAAAAACTCTGTCTCTTTCACGTACAGATCTTCTTCTTAACTTCAACCAAGAGGTTTCAGAAAGACAGGCTGACTACGCGTTAAAGGTTACTGCTGAACGAATAAAGGGTGTGCCTATTCAGTATTGTATCGGAGAATGGGATTTTTACGGTGAAACCTATAAGGTAGGGGAAGGTGTTCTTATTCCGAGACCTGAAACCGAAGAGCTTTGTGAAATTGTTATTGATGAGCTAAGAAATATGAGCAACCCCTCCGTAATCGATCTTTGCTCAGGCAGCGGTTGCATAGGACTTACAATTAAGAAAAACGTACCTGATGCAAAGGTTTTTCTTGTTGAAAAATCAAGAGATGCTCTTAAGTATCTGATTCAGAATGCGTCTGACATCTGCCCGAATGAATTTGTTTCGATTGTTAACGGTGATGTACTGAAGCCTGATTCCTTTGATGAAACCTTCGACAAGGTTGATGTAATTGTGAGTAATCCGCCTTATATCAGAAGCGATGAAATAAATTCGCTTCAGAAAGAGGTTCAGCTTGAGCCCAAAATGGCTCTTGACGGCGGAGAGGATGGCTTTGATTTTTACAGAGTGATTTGTAAAGGATGGGACAGATATCTGAAAAACGGTGGTATAATGGCGTTTGAGTGCGGTGAAAATCAGGCTGAATATATCTGCAGCCTTTTTGATAATGAAGTTTTTACAACTGAAATTAAATATGATTTTAACGGCACTGACAGATTTGTTATAGGAAGGAAGAAGAACAAATGATTTTTGATTTAATCCGCAACGGTCTTACCATAGATCTTGTTGTTAATATGCTTGCGCGTATATTTATTATTTTCTGCGTGCTGCCCTTTCATGAGTTTGCACACGCATTTGTTGCGCAGAAATTCGGTGACGATACAGCAAGATTAAAGGGAAGACTTACGCTTAATCCGCTTGCTCACGTTGATCCCTTCGGTGCGCTGATGATAATTCTTGCAGGCTTCGGTTATGCAAAGCCCGTACCTATCAATGTTGGCAGATTTAAAAGAGGTAAAAGAAAGCAGCAGATGGCTCTTGTAGCACTTGCCGGACCTGTTTCAAATGTAATTATGGCGTTCATTTGTATGCTTGTATTTATGGGGATTCAGCGTTTTTCAATGTCTCCGTATGTAGGTATGCCTTATTATCTTACACTCTTTTTCAACTATGCTTGCAGCATCAATATTTCTCTTGCTGTGTTTAATCTTATTCCTATTCCTCCTCTTGACGGCTCAAGAATTCTCAGTGCAGTGTTGCCTGATAAGTATTATTTCAAGTTAATGCAGTATGAGAGATATATAATTTTATTGATTTTTGTACTTATTTTTACAAATGTTCTTGACGGTCCAATGAGTCTTGTTTCTGGCCTTATTTACAATGGACTGATGACAGTAGTAAGAGCAATTTACGGTATATTCTAAAGGTGTTTTATGGAAAAAATTCAGTATAAGCTTGATGTGTTTGAAGGTCCTATGGATTTGCTTCTGCACCTCATAAGTAAACACAAACTTAATATTAATGATATTCCTATTTTCGAGCTTGTTGAGCAATATACCGATTATGTTCGGCAAATGGAAGAGGCTGATATGGAAATTGCAAGTGATTTCCTGGAGATGGCTGCAAGACTTGTGTATATCAAATCTGTGGCGCTTTTGCCTGTGCATGAAGAAGCTGAAGAGCTGAAAAAGGAGCTTACAGGTGAGCTTATTGAGTATCAGACCTGCAAGAAAATGGCTGCTGAAATCGGTAAGCAGGCAGATGGCTTTGACTTCTTTTACCGCGGAACAATGCCGATTGAAGCTAATCACAAGTATGAGCGTATTCACGAAAGCGATCTGCTTATAAAATCATATCTTTCAGCTGTTGGCAGAGGAAAGCGTAAATTACCGCCGCCTTTTGATGCCTTTAAGGTTATTGTGCAGAAAAAGATTGTTTCTGTTGGCTCCAGAATATCAGGCATTTTCTCAAAATTTGCTTTTTCACAAAAGCGAAAGCTGAGAGACTTTTTCAGCGATTCAAGATCTCGCTCAGAGGTTGTTGCAACCTTCCTTGCTATTCTTGAGCTTGTTAAGGCGAATAAGATTACTGCCGAGGGTAATGGTGATGAAATAACCATTGAAAAGGTTGAAGGCGCTGAAATTGATGAAGCAGAATTCATCAGTGACTTTGAAAGTGACAGTGAGGTAAACGAAAATGAATAACACAGAACTTCTTGCAACTCTTGAAGCTGTTCTTTTCGCAGTAGGTGAGCCTGTGGAAGGGGAAAAGATTTCTCATGCACTTGGCATTGACCTTATTGTAATTGAAAAAGCAATGGAAGAGCTTAAAAATAAATACGATCAGACCAGTGGTCTTTGTCTTCTCACACTTGATAACAAATATCAGCTCTGCACAAAAAAGTGCTATGCTGATCCCATAAGAAGTGTAATTGAAGTAAAAAAGAACGCACCGCTTTCTCAGGCTGCTTTGGAGGTGCTTGCAATTATTGCATATAATCAGCCTGTAACTAAGGCTTTTATTGAGCAGATAAGAGGCGTTGATTGCAGTGCGGTGCTTTCAAATCTCTGTCAGAAAAGTCTTGTAGAAGAGGTTGGCAGACTTGAGCTTCCCGGCAGACCGCTTATCTACGGAACAACTGCAGAATTTCTTCGTTGCTTTAATGTGTCTTCTATTGCTGAACTTCCCGAGCTTCCAAGAGAAAAAACAGAAGAACAGGAAGAAAATGATGATGATATTGAAAAAAATTCTGCTGATGATGGAACAGATTTTCAATTAGAGGTTGACGAAAAGCAAAATTTAATGTAACATAGTATAAGAATAATCAAGAGAGGTGAGAACATTGACAGGGTTTCAGATATTTCTGACTGTGATATTCAGCATTGTGGCTCTTTTTGTTATTGTTCTTTCGATTCCTCTCAAGGTTTCTGTTGGATACGATGATAAAATCAGTCTGAGTATAAAATATCTCTTTATTAAGCTGAATATTCTTCCTACAGATCCGAATAAACCAAAGAAAGAAAAAAAGCCGAAGGAAGAGAAAAAAGAAGAGCCAAAGCCTGAAGAAGAAAAGCCGAAGGAAAAGAAGCCTAATCCGATTGTGGATATGGTAAAGGCTAACGGCTTTGACGGCATGATGGAGATTCTTAGTAATTTAGGTAATATTTTCAAAATCTTTGGCGGAAAGCTTTTACGAAGCGTTGTTATTAATGATGCTTACATATTTATTATTGTCGGCACAGGCGATGCTGCTTCAACTGCAATTAATTACGGTAAAACCTGTCAGAAGGTTTATCCGCTTATGGGCTTTCTTTGTAATAACAATGTA
>JAFOXT010000398.1 GCA_017425745.1 Clostridia bacterium
CGGGTCGGCAAGGCTTACGCCGCTTTAGTTTACGGAGAAGGGAACACCACCGACGATGCCGCCGCCGCAGTCCGCACCTCTTATGAGACGGTCGACGAAGACGGAAAGCATCTGACAGACGAATTCGTTCTTCCCACAGTTTGCGCAGAAGATGCAACAATCGGTGAAAACGACAGCCTTGTATTCTTCAACTTCCGTCCTGACAGAGCAAGAGAAATTACAAGAACCTTTGTTGACGAAGCATTCAACGGCTTCGAAAGAAAGAAGGGCTTCTTCCCTCTCTATTTCGTATGTATGACTCAGTATGATGCAACAATGCCTAACGTTCAGGTTGCGTTCAAGCCTCAGACACTTGAAAATACATTCGGCGAATATCTTTCAAAGATGGGCAAGACTCAGCTCAGAATTGCTGAAACTGAAAAGTATGCTCACGTAACATTCTTCTTCAACGGCGGTGTTGAGAAGCAGTACGACGGCGAAGACAGAATTCTCGTTGCTTCACCCAAGGTTGCAACCTACGATATGCAGCCCGAAATGAGCGCTTACGAAGTTACTGACAAGGTTGTTGAAGCTATCAAGAGCGGCAAGTATGACGCAATCATCCTCAACTTCGCTAACTGCGATATGGTAGGTCACACAGGCGTATTTGATGCTGCTAAGGCTGCAGTTGAAGCTGTTGACACTTGCGTTGGCAAGACATACGATGCAGTTATGGAAATGAACGGCGTAATGCTCATCACAGCTGACCACGGTAACGCAGACAAGATGCTTGAAGACGACGGCACAGCATTCACAGCTCACACAACAAATCCCGTTCCCTTCGTTGTATGCGGT
Source organism: Clostridia bacterium (assembly GCA_017425745.1). Classification (GTDB taxonomy): domain Bacteria; phylum Bacillota; class Clostridia; order Oscillospirales; family Acutalibacteraceae; genus UBA6857. The sequence continues at coordinate 835 of JAFOXT010000398.1, forward strand.
TACGACTGCGAGCTTCGTGAAGGCGGTAAGCTTTGCGACATCGCTCCCACAATGCTTAAGATTATGGATCTCGCTCAGCCCGAAGAAATGAGCGGCGAAAGCATTGTAAAATAAATGCAAAATGCAAAGTGCAAAATGCAAAATTGCGCTTGAAATTCTACTAAAAGAAAAACACATCCCGCTGAGCAAGTGGGATGTGTTTTATTTTAAGGATAAATTATTTTGTGAAAAGGCCCTTGAAGAAGTTGATAATTGACTGGATAAATCTTCTGAGAATGTCGAACCAGTTTTCCTTTTCGGTCTTATTGGTTTCATCATTGCCGTCATCAGGAGTTACTTCAGTTTCTGATTTTTCAATGGGAACAATTGTTTCAGCAGTAACTGCAGCATCAAGGAACTGAGGATAAAGCTCATTTGAGAATACATCAATATCTGTTGTGAGAATTGCTTCAATAAGCTTATCAATGCTTGCAGGGAAATGATCGTGATAGCTGTTCTTAATGAACCATGTTTTTTCGGGAAGTGCACAGGTTGAAGCATCTATCATATTGTCGGGTGAAAGGAACTTCTTATTAACTTCACTGATTGAAGCAATATAATCAGCTGAAAGAGTCTTGCCAAAGTCTGCTACAGTAGCACCGAATGATGTGTATTCAGTTTCTGCAATACCGTCACTTGTGGGTTTGCAGTCTGCAAAAACAGGCATAAGAGGAAGATTATACTTTGAAATTACGCTGATATCAATGTCACCGTTGAGTTCTTTAATGCAGCTTCTTGCATTAAGCATAACATTGCTGTTATATGAACGTGCTTTATCAATTGTACCCTTATACTCCTCCTGAAGCTCAGGTGTGTTATATACAAAAGCAATTGCATCTTCAAGATATTCAGTGGGAACCATTGACCAGAATGACGGGAATGAGCCGTATGTTCTTCTTACAAGTCTTGGAATAAGGTTATCCTTGATTTCGTCAATGAGCTTCTGAAGTGCATCTGTGCCGAGATTAAGGGCTTTAGCCTGCTCTAAAATTGAAACCATAACAACAACTAAATCTCTTACGGCTGTGTCTTCAATTACTGCTTCATACTTAAGGAATGACTCTGCATATGTATCAAGATTTTCTGCAACAATATCAATCTTACCTGCAAAAAGAGCACCGATTAAGTTGATACCCTCAGTTGAAGGAATGAACAGCACTGCATCGTTAACCTTAGCCTTTGCGTGATCGCTGTGGTTCTGAAGATAAGCAGAAAGAATGTTACCTGCAAAGCAACGGGCAACAATACTTACCTTTTTTGCACCGGTTTTCTGGAGAACTACATTAATACGGTCAACAAGCTGTTCAGCACAGTATTCAGGTGAAAGTCTCCAGTCATAAGCAAAAAATGTTTCGCCGTGGCTGAATCTTGAGTAGTCAAGCCACACACTGTTGGGGTTGTCGCCTCTGCCTGAATTATCCTTGGGCATACCGTCCGGAGCGAGAACAAGATCTTCATAAATGGGATGAACTGAATTGTAAAGCTCATCGCAGTACTTATCGTAATCGCCTGTTGCAATAGCAAGAGCAAGCTCTTTAAGACAAGGAGCAATTGCTTCCTTTACGATAGCGCCTACATCTGCACCTGTGGGATAAATAAGCTCAGAATTCTTGTTACCTTTTTCAGCATAAAGATCTGAACCGTAACCGGGAATATAAATTACGGGATATTTCTCTTCTGCCGCAAAAGCAACTGATGTGCACGCAAAAATCATAAGCAGTGCAAGAATAAGTGATAAAAGCTTTTTCATATTAAAACCTCCATATTTTAATAGTTTAATTTTAACACACAAAAAACAAAATGTAAAGTAAACTATTTTTATTTTAAGAATGCTTAACCATTTTGGCAAAAGAACAACACAACCAAAAAATAGGATGTGTTGTGGGTTTAATATTGGTTGTGTCCGTTACATAACGCACTATATACCTACAGTAAGTCTTAAAATTTCGTCAGTTATTTTGCATTTTGCACTTTGCATTTTGCATTTAACAAAGTTATGCAGTGTGCTGCAATCCCCTCGCCTTTTCCTGTGAAGCCTAATCCCTCTTC
>JAFOXT010000399.1 GCA_017425745.1 Clostridia bacterium
AGGATGCAACTATTACAGTAACGGATGATACAGCAGGCGTTAAGGCTTATATCGACGGCAACGAAATCGCTCTTGCAGCAGACGGCACATACACCTATTCAACAATGGGTTTTCACACATTAGAGGCTGTTGATGCCAACGGTAACAAGACAACAAAAGTTTTTGAAATCAAGGGCGGTCATAGTTACAGACAATATGTAGTAGCTGAAAGCTGTGAAAGCGACGGCTTAAGATATGACATTTGTGAAGATTGCGGTGCGAAGGCTAACGAAACAGCTATTCCTGCACTCGGCCATAAGTTTGGAGCAAACTTTGTTGATAAAGCTCCCGACTGTGTAACAGACGGTTACAGAACATACATTTGTGAAAACAACTGCGGTACAAAGCTTGTTCTTAATCCTACAGATGCTGCTACTGAACTTGCAAAAGCAGGTCTTGAAGCTGGCGATCTTGATCATCTTAAGGCAACAGGTGCACACACCTATGCAATGGTTAAGGATGAAAACGGCGAAGATACAGCTGAATATGTATGGGTAATTGATAAGATTGCTAACTGTAAGAGTGAAGGCTCAAAGCACAGAGACTGTACAGTTTGCGGTAAGGAAGATGCAAGAGTTACAGAAACAATTGAAAAGGACCTTACAAACGGCCACAACTTCTATCGTGTGAAGGTTACTAAGGCACCCACATGTACAGAAAAGGGCGAAAAGACAAAGACATGTAAATACTGCGGCGCTGTAGTATTTGTTGAAAATGTAGATGCTCTCGGTCATACAGCAGGCAAATACAGAACTATCACTGCAGCAACTTGTGAAACAGCTGGCGAAAAGATTCTTACCTGCGGCAGATGCAGCACTGATGAAAACCCGGTTGACATCGGTGAACCCATTAAGGATGCTGACGGTAATGTAACAGGCTTTGACGGCAAGTCAGTTGAAATCAAGGCTATCGGTCATGATTGGAAGGCTGGCGAAGAAGTATATGAAAAGGATGGCAAGTATTGGAGAGATTACACTTGTAACAATGACGTTAATCATATAAAGAGTGAAGTTGTTGAAGGCTATGTACCTCCCGTTGCTGCAACAGTAGTATTCAAGAACGGCGAAGAAACAGTTGCAACAATCAACAAATATGTTGGTGAAGCAATCATCGAATCAGCTGTAACAGCTCCTGAAAAGGCTGCTGATGCAACAAAGATTTACACCTTCTCACACTGGGCAGATGCAGAAGGCAATGAGGTTGACTTCCCCATCGAAGTTAAGGGCGACGCAACATTCACTGCTGTATTTGCTGAAAGATATGTAAACTACACAATTACATATTACAAGGAAGACGGTACTACAGAATCAAAGAAGACCGGCTATCTCCACAACGATGAAGAAGTTAATCTTGCAGCAGGTCCTTCAAAGGCAGAAACAAAGATAGATAAGTTTGTATTTGCAGGCTGGAAGGTTGTTAACTCAGATCCTGAAGTTATTTATACCGATAAGGTTACAATCAACAGTGCAAACATCAACCTTATGCCTACCTACACCACAGTTAAAAAGCAGTATGCTGTAACTTACGCATACTCAAGCAGCAATCAGATTCACACTTACCTTGTTGAGGCTGGTTCACCTGCTCCTGATGTAACAAGAGACTTTGAAATCACAAAGGCATCAGATACAAAGTATCACTACACCTTCAAGGAATGGAACAGAACTGCACAGCTTGCAAGTGTTGAAAACAACATTTATACAACACCAAACTTCGATGCAGTAGCACACGAAGGCAATTACACAGTAACAGAAAAGACACCTGCTACATGTACAACAAAGGCTGTTAATATCTATAAATGTACTTGTGGTTATACCTACGAAAAAGAGGAAGGCACTGTTCTCGGTCATAACTGGGGCGAACCTGTGTATGATGAAACAACAGGCAAGACAACAATCAAGTGTCAGAACAGCGGATGCGGAATCACTCAGGAAGACACAAGAACATTCACAGTTAAGTTCTTCCTTAACGAAGATGATGATAAGGCTATCAAGACTGTCAGCTACATTTCATGGGGCAGTAAGCTTAATTCAGTTCAGATTCCTGCAGATCCCACAAAGGAAGCTACAAACGAATATGTTTACAAGTTCGTTGGTTGGGCAGTTAAGGGCACAACAGAAGTTGTTGACGTCAAGAATGTAGTAATTAAGGCTGATGCTGAATATGTTGCAATCTTTGATAAGGTAATCAAGGAATACACCGTAACATTTGCTTATGATGCATATAATGTAATTAAGGTTATTACAGGCGTTAAGGCAGGTACTGATGTAACATATACAGGCGCAACACCCGTTAAGAAGTTTGATGATAACTATCATTACACCTTCAGCGGTTGGTCAGGCAGCACAACAAA
>JAFOXT010000400.1 GCA_017425745.1 Clostridia bacterium
AGATCCTCTGAAATATACTACGGAGATGACGGCTTTACCAATATTACTTTAAAAAACGGCTGTATAGACGGAAATGACAACGGAACAACCTCGCTTATGCGTTTTGCTCATGCTAAAAACATTACTCTTGAAAATATTGTGTTCAGAAACACATATGATGTGCATCATCAGCTTACCTTTGCGGCCAGCAGTAATGTTAAAATAGTCGGCTGTGAATTTACAGATATGGATTTTTCAAAAAAATCTGAAGGATACAACTGCGAAGCAATACAGATAGATATACTGAAGGAAGAGCATTTTTCTTATCCGTCTATGGATGGAACGGGCACAAAAAATGTTGAAATTTCTGACTGTTCCTTTAAAAAGCTTTCCCGTGGTGTCGGCACACATTCAGGGGTTGCAGGTCATTATCTCAGTGATATAAAAATTATCAATAACACCTTCAGCGATATCACCGGCTATGCAATAAGTGCCCTGAATTATAAAAACAGTAAAATAATCCGCAACAAAATTACAGATTGCGGCAGCGGAATTTTCTGCAGTACTGTACCCTCAGGCGGACTTGAGCATATGTATGCACCTTTTAATGAGAAAGATAAAATCAACGGAAAGTTGAACATTGAGATCTCTGAAAACAGTATTTCACTTAAGGATAAGGGCTATGGCAGAACCTCTTTCGGTATAAAGCTCCTTGGCTCTGATATTAAAAAGTATAAGGATAAAAACGGAAAGATTGTTTCGGGCAATCTGAAAATATCGGGTGTTACAGTTAAAAATAATACTGTTACAAGCTCAATAAGTAAGGATAATTTTTACGCAATAACTGTAAGCTATGCTTACGGCTCAGAATATTCATCAAAATCAAATCTGAGCATAACAGGTAACAAGGTTGTATTCAGCAACTCTAAAAAGTGCAGCAACACAAATCACGGTATAAGAATTGAAAACAGCAGCAAAATTTATGTCTCAAAAAACAATGTGTACGATAAAAGCAGCAGTGCCCCCAATCTTAATTCAGGAATATACGTGAAGAGTTGCAGTTGCATTCAGCTTGTATCAAATACAGTGAAGAATACAAAAGAGACAGGTATAAAAGCGACAACACTTTCTGAAGGTCTTATCAAGTCAAACTCAGTGACCAATGCAAAGGATGACGGTATTTACATTTATTCAGACAGCGACGGAATTGAGGTTATATCAAATATTACAAAAAGCACCAAAGGAGACGGTATTGCTGTTAAAGATTCTGAAGCAAGCAAAATCAGTTCCAATAAAGTGTATTCTTCAAATGGCTACGGCATCAATTTTGCAGGAGATTCAACCTCTTCTTCAATAAGCTCCAACTATATCTGCAACAGTAAAAGCGGCGGTATTTTGCTTAATAACACATCTTATGCGACTTCAGTAAGCAAGAATAAAATTGATATTGCTTCTTCATCGGCAGACGGAATAACTGTCAAAAGCAGTGCAGGTGTCAAAAAGATAAACAGCAACCAGATTAACCTTAAGAAAAATTCTGACAGTAAAGACCTTAAGGTTAAGTGTCGTAACGGAATTCTCGTCAATAGCAAGAGCTGTAAAATTTCTGAGATTAAAGGCAACAGCATAAAAAGCTGTGCCGAAAAGGGTATATATATTGCCTCGTCCAAGAGCAGTGCAACTGTATCAGGAAACAGCATTAACTCCTGCAGGTACGGAATAGCATACTCAAAAGGCTCTCTCAGTGACAACACAGTAAAGAATTACAGTAAAAGCAAATATCAGAAGCTATAAAGAACCGGTAGTGTCTTTTCGGACACTATAGGTTTCAGCTTATCGAAAAAGTTGTTTTCGATAGTCTAAGGCGGCCGATTTAATCGACCGCCTGAATTTTTATTTACCGAATGTCATTTCAAATCTGTCGGTAAGAACTTCTAATGTTGTCCTCTCGCTGAAAGCTTTCTGTACTGCATAGTAAGCAGGTTTGGGATTGCCGTCGTTATCAACGAGACCCCAACCTGTCTCAACGGGGCACTCTTTCTGTCCGCAGACGTAGCATGAATCGCTGTCACCCCAGCAATAAATTACCGCACCGACGCAATAATCCTTCGCCATAATTTTGGGGATGAGATTTTCATAGAATTTCGC
>JAFOXT010000401.1 GCA_017425745.1 Clostridia bacterium
AAGCCAACAAACCCGTCAAGTGGTGCCGCTGTCAAACACATTATCACAACGAGCAGGGAGCATAAGATTTTCTTCAGTGTTTTCATAAATTTTCCTCCTAGAATTTTTATAACTCTATTTTACTCCTTTACCACAAAAAAGTCAACTAAAAATCAATAAGCGTTCCTGACCGCAAAGCCAGAAACGCATAAAATCAGATATCATTAATATCATAGGGTGTTCTCTGATAAACGAAGTAGTTCAGCCAGTTGGTGAACATAAGTGTGCCAACATTACGCCATGTAACAATGGGGTTGTTTGCCGGGTCGTCATCAGGGAAATAATTAAAGGGAACCTTGATGTCAAGGCCTCTGTCAAGGTCGCGGAAGTACTCTCTTGCAAGGGTTCCTGCATCGTACTCGGAGTGGCCTGTTGCGTAGAAGTTTCTGCACTCAAGGTCAGCCACAAGGTGAATGCCTGCCTGCTCGGAATATGTAAGCACCTGCAAGTCCTTGCAAAGGGCAATATCCTCAAATCTTATCTCTGTGTGGCGTGAGTGAGGCACATAAAAGCTCTCGTCAAAGCCACGGAGAATGGGATGATAAAGGTCAAGGGGCTTGTGCGGGAACACACCGAACATCTTTTCTTTAAGGATGTACTTGGGTATGCCATGGTGGTAGTAAAGCCCTGCCTGAGCGCCCCAACAGATGTGGAAGGTGGAGTAAACGTTGGTCTTTGTCCACTCAAAAATCTTGCACAGCTCATCCCAGTAGTCAACCTCTTCAAAATTGAGAAGCTCAACGGGTGCGCCTGTGATAATCATGCCGTCGTACTTGTTATCCTTAACCTCGTCAAAGGTCTTGTAGAACTTGTTGATGTGGTTCTGCGAGGTGTTCTTTGACTTATGTGAAGCCGGGTGCATAAACTCAACGTCAACCTGAAGCGGTGTGTTACTCATAAGGCGGAGAAGCTGAGTTTCCGTTTCAATTTTTGTAGGCATCAGGTTGAGAATGATGATGTGAAGGGGTCGGATATCCTGACTTGCAGCACGGGATTCCGTCATAACGAATATGTTTTCCTGCTCCAGCTTTTCTCTTGCGGGCAGTCGGTCGTCAATTTTTATGGGCATTCTCTCACCTCTTCTTCAAATTCGTAAGCGGCACGCGGTCCGCCGATATATTTGTGTCTTGTTCGTGCGGCAGTAACCACTGCATCGCCGAGCATTTTTTCCTTGAGTCTTACGGGCACTGCAACGTGCTTAAGGTGCATACCGATTAAAGTCTGACCAATGTCAAGGCCTGCATCAGCCTTGATAAACTCAACGGCAACGGGATTTTCAAGATTTTTGTAAACCGTTGTAGCGAAGCTGCCGCCTGCATTGGGCTGAGGAACAACATTTACAATTTCAAGGCCTTTACTTAAGGCGCACTCCTTCTCGATAATAATTGCACGGTTGAGATGCTCACAGCACTGTGCGACAAGGTAAATTCCCTTTTCTTTCAGTACGGGATAAATTCCCTCAAAAACCGCCTCTGCACTTTCAAGTGAAGAACACTTGCCGATATGCTGACCCACAATTTCACTTGATGAGCAGCCCACAACAAGGATGTCGCCTTTATTAAGCTTTGCTTTTTCTATAAGCTCACTTACGAGAGCCTCTGCTTTATTTTTAATATCTATCTTAATCAGTCCTTTTTGCGTTATCTTATATATTATATCTTTAATCGCAGAAAATTTCAACTGTTAATTTGAGTTTTATTTTTTGTTGACAAGAGAACGCACCTTGTGGTAAAATTCAGGCATAGTATAAATTACTCAGTATGATTTTATATGGGGGCGTAGCTCAGCTGGGAGAGCGCTACACTGGCAGTGTAGAGGTCAAGAGTTCGATCCTCTCCGTCTCCACCAAAAAGAAAAGTCGCACGAAAGTGTGGCTTTTCTTTTTGTATTATTCATTATTAATTATTCATCATTCATCATTCATTATTCATTTGTTCTGTTGCGACTTTTCTTAATGAATAATGAATAATGAAGTCGCTTCGCTGATGAATAGTGAATAATGTTCATATCGTCTCCACCAACAGCATACTGAGTAATTATTTTTTTTGCCCGCTTTCAGAGTGGGTGTTTTTGTTTTTATGGGGGGGTGATTGAAATAATAATATATTTATGATATGATAAATTATCAAAATACTAGGAGTGATTATAATGTTTTTATTTTCAAGACGTAAAAGAATAATAAAAAAGGCTGTTGATAATACAGTTAAAGCATTATGTTCGAGAACTCCCAAAATATTTGAACATTTCTTTTATGGTGCTTTTGATATTGCTCCTCAAAATCTTGTTGTTTGGTACTTGTTTGAAACAGATGAAGAACTTGAAATTGCCAAATCATCAGGTTTCTGTGCTGAATTAAAAGAATTGACGATTAATAATCTGATTTCTTTAGGTTATCCCAAAGAAGCTGTTGATTCGACCAAAACGGATGTTAAGGAATTTAATGAAGATAGAATAAAAATAGAGGGTGGCTCTGAAGAAGATGCACAAAAAATATTTGATGCTTTGTCCAACAGAAAAGTGATGGTTTCTTTCACTACCCGAGAAGATATTGATAGAAAAACAAATGGTGATTATCATCTTTATTTTCAATGATTTTTATACATTTAAAAAGCCGAGCAGAGAATAAAAACTCTGCTCGGTTTTGCTTGTGTTATGCCACCTTATCAACACCCACCACAACCCACTCAAAGTCAACCATTAAAATTTCTAATTTCCATTGATTAATATTTTCGTTTGTTATACAATGAAAGCAACAAATAATCAGGAGCTGAAAACATGAAGAATAAAAAACTGCTGCGCGCATTAATAATCTGCTTTGTAATCATTCTTTGTCCCCTTTTGATTTACGGAATTATTTGTGCGTCATCTTATCTGTCGGGATTTTTTCAGATAAGTAAAAATATCGAATATCAGAACAACCGACTTGTGTATCTGCAAAATGAATACTATACCGATTCTTATGAGCCCTGCGATGAGCAGAAGTTTGCTGATTTTGACCTTGAAAAAGCTCTGAATGAAGGTGTAAAAATCAATGAAATTGCAATAATCGGTACCCATAACAGTTATCAGCCTCTGCCCACACCGCAAAGACGTTTGCACCAGAAAATACTGAACGTTCTTTACGACGGTAAAAAAGGCACCAAATATAAATTTGAAATGGATCCCTTCACCGAGCAATTGGAATATGGAATAAGAAACCTTGAAATTGACGTTGAAACCGTTGAAAAAGACGGTGAAGTCAGCTTTATCGTAACTCACGAGCCCATAAAGGATAATACCTCCACCGCTTATGATTTCGCTAAAGGCCTTGAGGAGATTGCATTGTGGTCTGACCATAATCCTGACCACCTTCCCGTTTATCTGCTTATTGAGCCTAAAGGCGAAGTTCCTTCAATAAACAATATGAAGAATTTTTCCCTTGATTACGCAAAAGCTCTCGATGCTATAATCAGAGAGGTCCTCGGCGACAGATTGCTTACACCTGAGCAGATGCTTGGTGATTATGGCAGCTTTGAAGAAATGAGAACAGCTGACAGTTGGCCTACACTTAAGGAAGCGGCGGGTAAAATTATTGTTCTGCTTCACCCCTGTGATGTTACCTCTGAATACATAGACATTGACACCTCTATCGGTTCGCAGGCTATGTTTCCTATGCTGAGATTTAACGATATCGATAAACCCTACGCGTCATTTATTCTTGATAATGAGCCTGCGGAAGCTGTTGAAAACAACATGAAGACCGTTGATGAAAAGAATCTTATGGTAAGAACCCGTGCAGATTCTTATCCGAATTTCAGTGATGAAAGATACACTTTTACTGACAGGTGCGGATCACATATCATTACAACAGACTATCCTCCGCGAAGTGTAAGAACAGAAGATCATATTTATGATTTTAACGGTTATACGATAAAGCTACTTAAATAATTATGAAGCCGTACAGAGCTTACAAGCTCTGTACGGCTTTTTCGGTCAGCTTAAGTTTATCTGATTAAATCAAGCACCTGATTTATATTCTTTTTACCGAAGCTTACCTTATCATCATTGATTACCAGGCAAGGTACACTCATAACATTATATTTTTTCTTAAGCACTTCAAAATACTGAAGGTCATAGACTTCAGCTCGGACGTTGGTGTTAAGTGTTGCTATGCGCTGACATGCAACAACCAGATCGGGACACATTGTGCAAGATAGGGAAACCAATATTTTCATATCTACGGCAGACTTTATGCTTTCAATTTCTTTAAGGGTCTGTTCATCGATTATCTGCCCCTCACCTGAAGCATTGTAAATACCAAGCACAAAAGAAGTAAATTCGTGTCCTGACGGTACTCCGTGAAAAGCAAGACCCGTGTCTATTCCGTCTTCAGAAAATATTCTTACACATGGCGCACTGTTTTCCGAATCATCTTCAGAAACAATTTCTACATTAAGCTTATTGGTAAGCGCTGCAAAATTTGTTATGAAATCTTTCAGTTGGTGTGAAACAGGTCGGCTGTCAAGAAACAGCCTGAGCAATAGCTTGTGTTCCATTTTATTGAATACAGCAGTAAGCTGCTGCTTCATTTCAGAAGTAAACACCTCATCTGAAGCAGTATTCTCTTCTTTTGTATCAACAGGGTCTTCAAAGGCTTTTACTTCCGGCTTTTCAGCAGATATTCCCGTTTTTTCCTGTACAGCGGCAACATACTTTTCAAGCTCTGTTGCCGCAAGAGCACCGTCACCTGTTGCAGTAACAACCTGACGGAGAGGCTTTATGCATACATCCCCTGCCGCATAAATTCCGTCAACATTAGTTCTCTGCTCAGAATCTGTAATAATATAGCCCTGCTCATTCAGCTCAACTATACCTTTGACAAGCTCCGTATCGGGTGAATACCCCGCAAAGACAAATACACCGAAAAAATCTCCTTTCTCTGCACGATACTCAGAAACCTCACCGCTTTTTGTGTTTTTATAGCGTATATAATCAAGACCGTTTTCACCTGAAACCTCTTCTATAACTGAGTTGGTGATAACGGTTATTTTTTCGTGTTGCTTCGCTTTTTCCGCAACAGAAGAAGCGCAGGTAAAATCATCACTGCGTACAAGGATAGTTACATGCCTTGCAAACTTTGTCAAAAACACACTTTCCTCAGCGGCAGCAAAGCCGCCGCCTGCCACAAAAATCTCTTTATCGGTAAAAAACTCACCGTCACAGGTTGCACAATATGCTACGCCCTGACCTTTGTGCTCCTCTTCACCCTTAAAGCCTATCTCTCTCGGATGAGCTCCCGTAGCAATTAAAATACCAAGACAATAAAAATCTCCTCGGGTTGTATGAACAATCCGTATTTCACTGTCAACATCAATAGACTTTGCCTCGGCAAGCAAGCACTCAGCACCAAACAACTCAGCCTGACGGCGCATTGTTTCGGTAAGCGCTTTACCGCTTGTTTTTCCAATACCCGGATAATTTACAACCTCATTTGTAATAGTTATCTGTCCGCCGAACTGCTCTTTTTCAAGAATCAGCACTCTGTATCTTGCACGGGACAGATAAATGGCAGCGGTCAATCCTGCAGGACCGCCGCCGATTATGATTACATCATATAACGCCTTGGGATTTATTTTGGGGTTGTTCATTATAACTGACCTACAAGATCAAGGCTGGGCTTAAGAGTTTCGGCACCGGGCTGCCAGTTTGCAGGACAAACCTGATCGCCGTGTGCATGAACAAACTGACAAGCCTGAACCTTACGGAAAAGCTCCTCTGCGTTTCTGCCCACATTGCCTGCTGTTACCTCATAGCCCACAATTTTACCCTCGGGATTAATAATAAATGTGCCTCTTTCTGCAAGACCGTCAGAGTCAATAAGCACCTCAAAATCCTTTGATATTGCGTGAGTGGGATCTGCAAGCATAGGATAGTTTATTTTTCTGATTCTTTCAGAAGCGTCGTGCCACGCTTTATGGACAAAATGAGTATCGGTAGAAACCGAGTACACCTCACAGCCCACATTTCTGAATTCCTCATACTTGTTTGCAAGGTCCTCAAGCTCGGTAGGACAGATAAAGGTGAAATCAGCCGGGTAGAAAAAGAAAACGCTCCATTTACCTAAAATATCATCCTTGGTTACGGTTTTGAATTCATTTTCGTGAAATGCATTGGCTTTGAAATCTGAAACCTCTTTGTTGATAATTGACATAGTAATACTCCTTTTTGATTTAATTGCAAAAGGCTTAAAACCCTTTAAGATAAAAAAGCAGATATAATCCGATTTTTATTGTGGTTCTGCTTTCTTATAAAAGTATGTCCGAAAACTTTTGATAAATTCACAAAAGCTCGGACATACTAAGATCAGATTGGAAGTGAAGTCAAATGCAAAAATTTTCAAAGCAGCCTTATATAAAAGGCTTTATTCCTTATGGTTTTGCAGCGTTTCTTGTAGGAATAGTCGGAGGCTTTGTAACTGTGTTCAGCCCCGCTTTTGTAAAGGACCTTAATCTGCCGTACAACAACACAACCTGGACAGCACTTGCTATGGCAATGTCTACTGCCGCCTTTGCTCCTGTCCTCGGAAAATTGGGTGATATCATAGGCAGAAGAACAACTCTGCTGATTGGTATTGCAATTTTCACCTTGGGTAATGTTCTTACAGCTATTGCGCCCTCACTGATTTTTATGCTTGTTGCCCGTTTTATTGTAGGTATCGGAACGGCGGCAATTGCGCCCGTTGTTATAGCATATATTGTTACGGAATTTCCGTCTGACAAAATTGCAAAGGGCTTTTCTGTTTATATGTTCATATCAAGCATTTCCGTAATTTTCGGCCCGACTATCGGCGGATTAATAATTGAATATTACGGCTGGCGCATAATGATGTGGGTATGCACGGCAATTTCAGCAGTTATATTCATTCTTTGTCTTGTTATAAATGACAACAATGCTGTGCAACGCAAAAAGATTGAACATTTTGATATCACAGGTGCTGTTTTCGTACTGATTTTCTTCAGCCTTTTGCTTTGCGTACCGTCATTCGGACAGAATTTCGGGTGGAGCTCCACACCCTTTCTTGCCGTTCTTCTTGCCTCGTTCATCTCAGGCATCGGCCTTGTCATATCAGAAAAAAGAGCCGTGAATCCGATTCTTCAATGGAGCTTTATAAAAAGAAAAGCCTTTATTCTTTCCGTACTTGCTCTTTTTCTTACCCAGGGACTTATGCAGGCAAATATGACTAACATTATAGTTTTTATAAACTACACTCAGCCGCAGAACTCCGTTATATCAGGCTATGCAATTTCAATAATGTATATTGGTATGTCTGTCGGTGCAGTTGTTCTTGGCCCTTTAGCCGATCGGTACGAGCCCAAAAAGGTATTGGTTGGCTCTCTTACTCTTACGGGTATCGGATGTGCAGTTATGCTTTTGTTTACGCAAAACACCTCGGTGTTTTTACTCGCTTCTTCATTGGGCATTCTCGGATTCGGTCTTGGCGGAAACGGAACAATATTTATGAAGGTTGTTCTGTCAGGTATATCTGCAAAAGATTCAGCCTCGGGCACGGGCATTTACGGGCTCTTCCGTGACCTTGCCGCACCTTTCGGCGTTGCTGTTTTTGTGCCTATGTACACCAACAGAGTTGCAAATCTTATCAATAACGGCACAGCAGAAATTATTGCTGCAACCGATTCTGTAAGACTGCTTGCAACAGTTGAAATTTTTTGTGTTATAGCCGGAATAGTATCTGTTATTCTTCTCCCCTCAATCTACAACAATAAAAAAGGAGCAAAAGTATGAAATTAAAAGACAAAATTGTACTGGTAACTGCCTCCACACGAGGTATAGGACTTGCCTGCGTAAGAGCCTGTGCAAAAGAGGGTGCCACTGTTTATATGGCAGCAAGAAATCTTAGCCTTGCAAAAGAAGAGGCAGACAAGCTCAATTCAGAGGGCTGTAAAGTAAAATATGTATATAACGACGCAAGCAAGCCTGAAACTTATATAACTATGATTCAAGAGGTTATAAATGACAGCGGACGAATAGATGTGCTTATCAACAACTTCGGCACATCGAATCCCGGAGAGGATCTTGACTTTTCAAGAACGGACACCGATGTATTTCTTGACACAGTAAGCATAAATCTGAGAAGCGTTTTTATTGCAAGTAAGGAAGCAGTAAAATATATGGCTCAGCAAGGCGGAGGAAGTATTATCAACATTTCCTCTGTGGGCGGACTTGTGCCTGACATTTCGCAAATTGCATACGGAACAAGCAAAGCGGCAATAAATTATCTCACAAAGCTGATAGCAGTTCACGAGGCAAAAAATAAAATACGATGTAACGCAGTTCTTCCCGGAATGACGGCAACAGATGCGGTGCAGGCAAAGCTTTCAGGAGAATTCAAGGAGCTTTTTTTAAGGCACATCCCCTTCAGCAGAATGGGTCTGCCGGAGGAAATAGGAGCTGCGGCGCTGTATTTTGCAAGTGACGAATCGGCTTATACTACGGGACAGATTTTAA
>JAFOXT010000402.1 GCA_017425745.1 Clostridia bacterium
AGAAAAGCTGAATTCAAGGTTGAAGCATACGATGAAATCGGCCTTATAGGTGAGGGTACTCACGAGCGTTTTACCATAAAAATTGACAGGTTTATGGAAAAGGCAAATGAGAGAAAAATTAACAATTAAATTCTGATTTTAAGGAGAGCCGATTTGTTGAAAAATGAATCGGCTGAGTTTCTTATGGCTAAATATGATTATGTAATTTTTGACTTCGACGGTACGGTTGTTGATACCGGTGAAGGAATTCTTAAAAGTCTGCAATATTCCTTTAAGGAAATGGGCAGGGAAGTGCCTGACCTTAACGACCTTAAGAAATTTATTGGTCCGCCCATATACTATAGCTATACTACCTTTTACGGTGTAAGCGAGGACGAGGTGGGTGACTATATTAAAAAGTACCGTGAGCGTTATAAGGTGAAGGGTATTTATGAGTGTGCTCTTTATGACGGTATGGTGGAGCTGCTTGATGAACTCAAAAAGAACGGAATCAAAATCGGTATCGCTTCCTCAAAGCCCTTGCACCTGATTTACAGTGTTGCAGACTATCTTAAAATTACAGATAAGTTTGACGCTATCGTCGGCGTGAAAATTGACGACAGTAACCACAGCAGTAAAACTCAGCTCATACTCGATGCTATGGAAGAAATGGGTGCAACAGATAAGAGTAAGGTGCTTATGGTTGGTGACAGATTGTTTGACCTTGACGGTGCAGCAGGTGCCGGAGTGGATTCCTGCGGTGCAATCTGGGGTTACGGAAACAAAGAAGAGTTTATAGAGCATAATGCAACCTATATTGTGTATAAAACGGCTGAAATTCTCGATTTAGCATTAAATAATGCCGAATAAGAATAATAACTGCTAAAAATGTAGAATATATTTCACATTTCCGTTTCTGTTGAATAGAAATTATTTAAATGATGAACGGATTGATAAAAGAAAAATTATCAAACAAAAATAATTATATAAAACGCAGAATTTTCAACACAATTCCACGTTAATGTTGAAAACTTTTAAAAAGCAAAGGAAAGGATTTTCCATGAAATATTTTGCAAAAGAATATGATGTTATAGTAATTGGTGCAGGTCATGCCGGAATCGAAGCCGGTCTTGCTGCTGCAAGACTTGGCAGTCAGGTTGGTGTTTTCACAATCAATATGGACTGGGTCGGTAATATGCCCTGCAATCCCTCCATTGGCGGAACTTCAAAAGGTCACCTTGTAAGAGAGATTGATGCTCTCGGCGGTGAAATGGGTAAGGCGGCTGATGCCAATACTCTTCAGAGCCGTATCCTTAATCTTGGCAAGGGTCCTGCCGTTCACTCATTGCGTGCACAGATTGACCGCAGACGCTACAGTGAGCATATGAAGCACGTTATGGAAAAAGAAGAAGGCGTTGAGCTTATTCAGGCTGAAGTTATGTCTCTTACCCGTAACGAGGATAAATGGGAAATTACAACTCAGCTTGAGGCTATTTACCACGCAAAATGCGTAATTCTTGCAACAGGTACCTTCCTCGGCGGTAGAATTTATGTAGGTGATGTAGCTTACGACGGTGGTCCTGACGGTATGTTTGCTTCAACTAAGCTTGCTCAGTCACTGAAAGACCTTGGTGTGGCCACAAGACGCTTTAAAACAGGTACTCCTTCACGAGTAAACCGCAGAAGTATTAACTTCGAGGGACTTGAAAGACAAGACGGTGACGAGGTTGTTGTACCGTTTTCCTTCGACGGAGAGTACACTCCCGAAAACAAACTGCCTTGCTATATAACCTACACAAACGACAAAACCAAGCAGATAATTCTTGATAACCTTCACCGTTCGCCTCTTTATAGCGGAAAAATCGACGGCGTAGGCCCAAGATACTGCCCGTCTATTGAAGATAAAATCGTAAGATTCTCTGAGAAGCCCCGCCATCAGCTCTTTATTGAGCCTTGCGGTGAGAATACAGAGGAAATGTACCTTCAGGGTATGAGCTCATCTCTGCCCGAAGACGTACAGCTTAACTTCCTCAGAACTATCCCCGGACTTGAAAATGTTCAGGTTATGCGTACTGCTTATGCAATCGAATACGACTGTGTAGACCCCATTTCTCTTAAGGCAAGCCTTGAATTCAAGGATTTTGACGGTCTTTACGGCGCAGGACAGTTCAACGGATCAAGTGGTTATGAAGAAGCAGCTGCTCAGGGTCTTATTGCAGGTATCAACGCTGCAAGAAAAGTAAAGGGTCTTGAACCCCTTATTCTCGACAGAGCATCCTCATATATCGGTACACTTATCGACGACCTTGTAACAAAAGGTTGCTCTGATCCCTACAGAATGATGACTTCCCGTTCAGAGTACCGTCTGCTTCTCCGTCAGGATAATGCGGATATCCGTCTTACTAAATACGGCTACGATGTGGGACTTGTAAAGGAAGAAAAGTGGCAGAAACTGCAGAATAAGCTTAAACTTATTGAAGAAGAGCGTGAAAGAGTAGGTCTTGTGCCTGTTCCGCCTTCAGAAAAGCTTAATGAAATGCTTGTTTCACGTGAAACAACACCATTAACTACAGGTTGCAGACTTATTGAACTTCTTAAGCGACCTCAGCTTACCTATGCAGATCTTAAGGATTTTGACCCCGAAAGACCGGATTTACCGCGTGAAGTCTTTGAACAGGTTGAAATCGGTATAAAATATGAGGGTTACATAAAGCGTCAGTTTGCGCAGGTTGAAGAAATGCGTCGACTTGAGGTGCGTAAGCTTGACCCTGATACTGATTATAAGACCATAACAGGACTCAGAATGGAAGCACAGGAAAAGCTGAATAAGGTTAAACCTGCGAATTTAGGTCAGGCTTCACGAATCAGCGGTGTAAGCCCCGCAGATATTTCGGTGCTTCTTATATATCTGAACAGTAAAAAATGATGTTTCACGTGAAACATTACCATTATTAAAAGGAGATTCATAATGGAAACCTTTATTTCTAAGGATTTGCTTAAAACCGAAGCGGCAAAATTCGGCGTAGAGCTTGATGAAATTGCACTTGACCGCTTTGATAAATATGCAAAGCTTCTTGTTGAGTGGAACGAAAAGATAAATCTTACAGCCATTACTGACCCAGAAGGTATAGTAATGAAGCATTTTGTAGATTCGCTTTCACTTTTTTCAGCAATTGAGCTTCCTCAGGGCGCAAAGTCAATTGATGTAGGTACAGGTGCAGGCTTTCCCGGCCTCGCAATGCTTATTGCCCGTCCTGACCTTAAAATAACCCTTCTTGACAGTACAAACAAAAAGCTTAATGTAATCAGAGATATTCTTGAAAAGCTTGAGCTTACTTGCGAAGTGCTCCATATGAGAGCTGAAGAAGCAGGACAGAGCAAGGATTACAGAGAGAAGTATGACTTCGCCACTGCAAGGGCTGTATCAAATCTTCGCGATTTAAGCGAATACTGTCTGCCATTTGTTAAAAAAGGCGGCACATTCATCTCAATGAAAAGTGCAAAGGCAGAGGAAGAGATTGCCGAGGGTAAAAATGCCATAAAGCTTCTTGGCGGTAATATCAAGGAAAAGAAAACCTTTGAAATTGACGATGCAGGGGAGAGAACCATTATTTTAATTGAAAAAGTTTCGACAACTCCTCCTAAATATCCCCGACCTTCAGCAAAAATCGCAAAAAATCCCCTCAGATAATAAGGAAATTGCGAAAATAAGAGGATAAACTGTAAACCGAATAAGCTGGACAACCTTTCTTTATTGTGCTATTCTTTAGCCAAAGCAAAGGTTGTCTGTTTTTTTAGCAGTAAAACTCATCAGGAGGTACATAATGAAAGAAAAACCACGCTCAGCAGGACAGGTTCTGCTTATACCAAGCGATTTAATAAAACCAAACCCCAATCAGCCCCGAAAGGTATTTGACCAGAGTGAGCTTGTGAATCTTGCAATAAGCATAAGAATGAACGGCATACTTCAGCCTATAACTGTAAGAGAGGCTGAAAACGGCTATGAATTGGTGTCCGGTGAAAGAAGGCTGAGAGCCTCAAAACTTGCGGGACTTCTCAATGTGCCGTGCATTGTGGTTGATGTAAATTCCCTTAAATCGGCAGTATTTGCCCTTATAGAGAACCTTCAGCGTCAGAATCTGGGCTATTTTGAAGAAGCGCAGGCTATAAGTAAGCTGATGAAGGACTTTTCCTTATCTCAGGACGAGGCAGCAAGAAGGCTAGGGAAGGCACCGTCTACTGTATCTAATAAGCTGAGACTCCTCAGCTTACCGGAGGAAGCGAGAAATATCCTTATGGAAAACGGGCTTTCTGAAAGACATGCAAGAGCACTTCTCAGACTTAAAGAAGGGGATATACCGGAGGTGCTGAGCAAGGTAGTTGACAAAAAGCTTAATGTGACACAGACAGAAAAGCTTGTTGAAGAATATATAAATAAAGAAAAGGGCCCTAAACGGCAGACTAAAATAATGTTCAGCGACGTTAAGATTTTTCTGAATACCATAAACAATGCTCTTGATACAATGAAAAAGGCGGGAATCAAGGCAGATTTCCGCAGAGAAGACAAGGAAGACAGCTATATCTATTTTATAGAGATACCGAAGAAATCGGTATACAAGCAACCGGAAGGCGGCATCCGTGAGGATGTTTCCATATAATCATATCTTTCTCTTTCACACCCCAAAAGAAAAACTCTGCTAAAACAGCAGAGTTTTTCTCTTTAAACCCTTTAAAAATGTAATTTCTTGTGATATAATAAAGGTCTACAGTTAATCAATTAAAGATTTTATGTATAAATAATTCGATTTAAGAAAGAAGGGATAGTGAATGGGAAAAACCGTTGCAGTTGTTAACCAGAAAGGCGGTGTAGGTAAAACTACAACAGCCGTCAATCTTGCGGCAATTATCGGGCATTACGGTTATAAGGTGCTTCTTGTTGACGTTGACCCTCAGGGTAATGCCACAAGCGGTCTTGGTATAAACAAGAGGGAAGTAAGCGAATCCACCTATGATATGATTGTAGGCGACGTTAAGGCTGAATCAATCACAAAAACAACACCTTTTAATATGCTTGATGTTTTACCCTCAAATATGAATCTTGCCGGTGCCGAGCTTGAGCTTGTTGACCTTGAAGGCAGAGAATCAAGACTCAGAAACGCCCTTGCACCCGTTAAGGATAAATACGATTTTATTATTATTGACTGTCCGCCTTCACTGGGACTTCTTACAGTAAATGTACTTTGCGCTTCAGACAGCGTAATCGTGCCTATTCAGTGCGAATATTACGCCCTTGAAGGTCTCAGCCAGCTTATGAATACAATAAGACAGGTAAAGCGCCTTTATAATTCTTATTTAGAATTAGAGGGGGTACTGCTTACAATGTTTGACGGAAGACTTAACCTTACTCAGCAGGTTGTTGGCGAGGTTAAACGCTTCTTCCCTCAGAAGGTGTACGCAACCGTAATTCCGCGTAATGTCCGCCTTTCAGAGGCGCCGTCCTTCGGTCAGCCCGTATTTTATTACGATAAGAGCTCAAAGGGCAGTGTGGCTTACGGTGAATTTACAAAAGAATTTCTTAAAAAGAACGGCAGACGCCCTAAGGAGAAATAAATTATGGCACCTAAAAAGAAAAACGGCTTAGGCAAAGGCCTCGACGCACTTTTTATTGATAACTCTACCGAGGACGCAAAAAGTGCTGTAAAGCTTAATATAAACGATATTGAGCCCAAGAGAGACCAGCCCAGAAAAACCTTTGACGAAGCTTCACTCAGTGAGCTTGCAGACAGTATTGCGCTTCACGGTGTAATTCAGCCTCTTCTTGTAAGACCTATTTCCGACGGAGGCTATCAGCTTATTGCCGGTGAAAGACGTTGGCGTGCTTCAAGACTTGCAGGTCTTACCGAGGTACCCGTTGTAATAAGAGAAATGACCGACAGCGAGGCTATGGAGCTTGCTCTTATTGAAAATCTTCAGCGTGAGGACCTTAATCCTATAGAAGAAGCAGAAGGCTACAAGCTTCTTATGGATACTTATTCTCTTACTCAGGAGGAAGCTGCTGCCCGTGTAGGCAAATCCCGTCCTGCAGTTGCAAATGCAATGAGACTTCTTGCTCTTCCCGCAGAGGTGCTTGACCTTATAAAGGAAGGCAGAATTTCCTCAGGCCACGGCAGAACACTTCTCGGTCTTGACGACAAGAGCGGAATGCTTAAGCTTTGCGCTGAAATTGAAGAAAAACAGCTTTCTGTAAGACAGCTTGAGGCTATTGTAAAATCTCTCAATTCTCCCAAAAAGGATACTGAGAAAAAAGTAAAAAACGCAAAGCGCGACCCCTATTTTGACGAGTGCGAGCTTGCAATCAGAAACGAGCTTGGAAGAAAGGCTTCAATTAACGTAAAAAAGGGTAACAAGGGTACCCTGGAAATAGAATTTTTCAGCAAGGAAGACTTACAGTCAATTCTTGAAACATTAGCAAAATGGTAAAGGAGTAATAAAAAATGTTAGATATAAGACTTATCAGAGAAAACCCCGAAAAAGTAAAGGCAGCAATGAAAACAAGAAACAAGGATATGGATGCCCTTGTTGACGAAATTCTTGACATTGACAAGAAGGTTCGTGAGCTTACACAGAAGGCTGATGCTCTTAAGGCTCAGCAGAACGCTGCAAGTAAAGATATTCCCCGAATCAAAAAAGAGGGTGGCGACATCAGCGAAATTATGACAAAGATGAACGCCATCAAGGAAGAAGTTAAGGTTCTTGATGCTGAAAAAGCAGTTCTTGCTGAAAAGCAGAAGACAATGATGTACGAATTCCCCAACGTACCCAGCGATCAGACACCTATCGGTAAGGACGACAGCGAAAACGTTGAAATCCGTAAGTTCGGTGAACCCAGACAGTTTGACTTTGAGCCCAAGGCTCACTGGGATATCGGTGCAGATCTCGGCATTCTTGATCCCGAAACTGCTGCAAAGGTAACAGGCACACGCTTCCACTTCTATAAGGGTCTTGGTGCAAGACTTGAAAGAGCTATCGTCAGCTTTTTCCTCAACACACACACAGAAAACGGATACACAGAAGTATTCCCTCCCTTTATGGTTAACCGTGCTTCAATGACAGGAACAGGTCAGCTTCCCAAGTTTGAAGAAGACGCATTCAAGCTTACAAATGACTACTTCCTTATTCCTACAGCTGAAGTTCCCGTAACAAATATGTTCCGTGACGATATTCTTGACGGCTCACAGCTTCCTATGTCATTCTGTGCTTATTCAGCTTGCTTCAGAGCTGAGGCAGGTTCAGCAGGCCGTGACACAAGAGGTCTTATCAGA
>JAFOXT010000053.1 GCA_017425745.1 Clostridia bacterium
CTGCGCTTTGAACCCGAAAACGGAATGAAGGTGCTTATCAGAGGCAGTGTCACTGTTTTTGAAAGAGACGGTACTTATCAGATTTATTGTGACGATATGATTCCCGAGGGAATCGGCGACCTCACCGTAGCTTTTGAACAGCTTAAAGAAAAGCTTAAAAAGCAAGGACTTTTTGATGAAGAGTTCAAGCAGGAGTTACCTCTTTATCCTCAGAGAATCGGTGTTATCACTTCACCCACAGGAGCAGCATTGCAGGATATTCTCACTGTGCTTTCAAGAAGATATCCTTCAGGTGAAATTGTGTTTGAAGGTGTTCAGGTGCAGGGCGATTCAGCGGCACCGCAGATTGCAGAAGCAATAAGAAAATTCAACAGACTCAATGGTGCAGACGTAATTATCGTCGGCCGTGGTGGAGGCTCAATTGAAGACCTCTGGGCTTTTAACGAAGAAGAGGTTGCAAGAGCAATTTTTGAAAGCAGAATTCCCATTATTTCTGCAGTCGGTCACGAAACGGATTTCACAATTTCTGACTTTGTTAGTGATATGAGAGCGCCAACACCCTCAGCAGCCGCTGAAATGGTTGCTCCCGATTACCGAGAGATTCTTTATGCTGCCGATAAAACTCTTGACAGCATGATTGATGTAATTGACAAAAAAATATACAGATACAGCCTTAACCTTATGGCGGCTCAGAAGGTGCTTTCTGATCACAGTCCTCATAAAATGATTGAGTTTTACGAAACCTGCCTTGAGGCCTGTGAAACAAAAATCAAAACCGATTTGAAAAATAAGGTTGATTTTTATGAAAATGCTCTTATGCACTATTCGGCAAAGCTTGACGCAACAAGCCCGCTGAAGGTTCTTGCACGAGGCTATTCTGTAGTATTTGACGAAAATATGATGACTGTAAGGTCGGTCAATGATATAAAGGAAAACGACCGTATTTCAATAAGACTCAGCGACGGCACAGTTGAGTGCACAGTTGAAGAAAAGAAAGGTAACGAATAAATGGAAATGTATACACTTGACACTGCAATGATAAGACTTAAGGAGATATCCGAAATGCTTCAGAGCGGTGAATATGATTTAGATATGTCAATCAAGCTTTACGAAGAGGGTGTGCAGATAGTTTCTTTCTGCAACAAGACTTTAACTGCGGCAAAGCAGAAAATTACAGAGCTTTCAGAGCTCACCTTTGAGGATGAAACAGATGAGTAAGAGTTACAGCCTTAATGAATACGCTGAGATAATAAACGCTTATCTTGAAAAGGCTTTGCCACAGTGTGATTTTGGTGAAGCGGTTGTTCACGAAGCGATGAATTACAGCCTTTCAATAGGCGGAAAAAGAATAAGACCCGTTCTTGTGCTTGAATTCTGCAGAGTCTGCGGCGGTAATATTGAAGACGCTCTTTGTCTTGCTGCTGCTCTTGAAATGGTGCATACCTATTCCCTTATTCACGATGATCTTCCTTGTATGGACAATGATGATATGAGAAGGGGAATGCCTTCCTGCCACATAAAATAC
>JAFOXT010000403.1 GCA_017425745.1 Clostridia bacterium
GAAGACTTTATGATGATTTACGAAAAAGATATGACCGGTATGGTTAAGAATGATAAGGACGTTTGTGCACTTCTCAAGAACGCTGCTGCAAAGCAGGGCAAGGATGTTCCCGTTGGTGCAATTCCTCTCGGCTCAACAGACGCTGCTGCAGCTTCTCAGGCAGGCATCAAGGCTGCTTCAATGGTTGCTATGGACCCCGCTCCCGCACAGTATTATCACACACGTCTTGACAAGGCAGAAATCCTTATTCCCGAAACAATTGACAAGGTGCTCAATATTGTTCTTCAGGCAGTATGTGACTTTGACGAAAACGGAATCTAAAAAGCAAAACTTTACCCCGTGTCCCTTATCGGACACGGGGTTTACTTCTTATCTCAGATATCATTAAACTTCATTCAGATATTCCTCTGCAAAATGCACCGCAACCGCACCGTCAGACACAGCAGTTACTACCTGTCTGAGAGCCTTTGTTCTTACATCACCTGCAGCAAAAACACCGTCAACATTCGTTTTTGTTGTTTCGTCGGCAATAATATAGCCGTTTCTGTCAAGGTCAACCTTACCCTTGAGAAATTCTGTAGCAGGGTCTCTGCCGATGCTTACAAACACACCGTCACACATAACATCTTTTGTTTCGCCCGTAACAGTATTCTTGATTTTTACACCCTTGACCCTCAGCTCTGTAATAAACTCCTCAACTGTACTGTTCCACAGAAATTCTACATTCTCAGCCTTCATAAGGGGCTCGTGATAGATTTTAGTGGCTCTGAGAGTGTCTCTTCTGTGCACGAGATAAACCTTCTCAGCAAGTCGTGAAAGATAAAGCGCATCTGCCGCCGCAGAGTTACCGCCGCCTACCACTACAACGGTCTTATTTCTGTAAAAGTTGCCGTCACAATGAGCGCAGTAATGCACACCTTTACCGATAAGATTCTTTTCATTTTCAATGCCGAGCTCTCTCGACCTTGCACCCGAAGCTATAATAACCGTCTTTGAAAGTATCTCACCTGATGAGGTGGTGAGCTTTTTTATTTTCTCTGAAAAATCAACATCGGTTATTTCGCCGTAAATTGTTGTTATGCCGAAACGCTCAGCACTCTTGTGCATTTTCATTCCGAGAGTGAAGCCGTCAACACCTTCCTCAAAGCCGGGATAATTATCAATGTCACCTGTAAGAGCCATCTGACCGCCCGGCGAGTATTTTTCAATTACTGCAGTGTCAAGTCCTGCCCTTGAAGCATAAAGTGCCGCCGAGCAACCTGCAGGGCCTGCGCCTATAATTACTGTATCATAAATGTGAGTCATAATTGCACCTCCGTCTTTTTAAATATAGCACACATTTATATATTTTGCAACGGAGGTTTACATATACATTCCGAAAAAATATACCACCTGAAAAATATCAGATGGTATATATACTATTAATATTAGTGTTCGCCCTTGAGAATCTTCGCAGCGAGGATTCTTCTGTTGGTCTTGAAGTGGAAATATTCTCTCTTGGGTGTAGTGAAAATTTCCTTGGGCTGTTCGTGCTTTTCAAGCTGACTTCTGATGTCCGCTTCAATATTCTTTAATTCTACGCCCTTTTCGGGAACAACATAAAGATAAGGAACAAAGCAGCCTTCATTTTCTTTGTCAGGAACAATTACGAAGAAGCAGTCTTCTACGCCCTTAAC